>CANQMJ010000139.1 GCA_947624945.1 uncultured Clostridia bacterium
ACGCGATAACGGGCACGTTCACGGCTTCGCACACCGCCGTCAGCATTGGGATATCGAAGCCGCCGCGAACGCCGTCCGTGTCGATGGAGTTGACGACGACCTCGCCGGCTCCGTCGCCGACGCCGCGCTTTACCCATTCGATAAGGTCGAGACCTGTGTCGTCGCGTCCGCCGCGTGCGAATACGCGCCAGCCCCTCCCCACACGCTTCGCGTCGACGGACAAAACTACGCACTGACTGCCGTACATGCGTGCCGCCGCGCCGATTACGGACGGGTCGCGTATCGCGCCCGAGTTGACGCTGACCTTGTCGGCGCCGCATCCGAGCACGCGCTCGAAGTCGGAGAGCGACGATATGCCGCCGCCGACGGTGAGCGGGATATGTATGTTTTTCGCCGCCTCGACGAGAATATCGGAGAACAGCCGCCTGCCTTCCGCCGACGCGGTTATGTCGTAGAACACGAGCTCGTCGGCGCCGCATTCGCTGTAATAGCCGCCGAGCGTGACGGGCGAGTCGATGTCGCGGAGATTTTCAAAATTGACGCCTTTGACGACTCTGCCGTCCTTCACGTCCATGCAGGGGATTATGCGCTTCGTGATCATGTCTCATCCTCCGCCGCGGCTCTCGCATCTCGTATCGTTATCGCGCATGTGTAGTACGCGCGCCCTATTATCGCGCCCGAAACGCCGCACATGCGCAAAAAGCGTATATCGCCCGCGTCGCCGACGCCGCCCGACGCTATAATGTCCGCGTCCACGCTTTCGCAAAGACGCTCGTAAAACGCGCGGTTCGCCCCCCTCATCGCGCCGTCGCGCGCGATATCGGTGCATATGAACGCGCCGATGCCGCACCTCGCAAGCTCGCGGCACAGATCTACCGCGTCGACATCCGTCGTCGACAGCCAGCCGTTGACGGCGACTTTCCCGTCGCGCGCGTCTATGCCGACCGCGATGTGCGGCCCGTACTTCGACGCTGCCGCGAGCACGAAATCGCGGTCGCTGACCGCCTTCGTACCGATTATGACGCGGTCAAGACCCGCCGCCATGTACGCGTCGACCGTTTTCATATCGCGTATGCCGCCGCCGATCTCGCAGAATAACCCCGTCGCGGACTTGACAGCGCAGACAGTCTCCGCCGCCTCCGGCACGCCCGACCTCGCGCCCGCGAGGTCGACCATATGTATGCACTCCGCGCCCTCGTCCTTCATTCTGACGGCGACATTCACGATGTCGTCGCCGTAGACGGTGACCTTGTCGTAGTCGCCGTGCAGAAGGCGCACCGCCTTGCCGTCAAGAATGTCGATGGCGGGATAAATTTTCATTTTTTTCACACCCGCACCTCACAGTCTGTTGTAAGCGTCGATGATGGACATGCCGACGCGCCCGCTTTTTTCGGGGTGGAACTGACAGCCGTAGACGCTGCCGCACGATGCCGCCGCCGTGAGCGGCGCTCCGTATTCTGTCGTCGCCGAAAGAGAATCGTCTGCGACGCGCGCGTGATAGGAATGTACGAAATACACGTACTGTCCCGACAGCGACTCACCGAGGAGCGCGTTCGGTCTTATCACCGACAGCGCGTTCCAGCCGATGTGGGGGATTTTGTACGACGCCGGTATCTCGTCCGCTATCGGTATCACGTCGCCGTGCAGAATTCCGAGCCCCGCGTGTTCGCCGAACTCGAAGCTGCGGTCGAACAAAAGCTGCATACCGAGGCAAATGCCGAGAAGATACGCGCCGCGCTTAGCCGCGTATTTGACAGCGTCGCCGAGTCCCGTCGCTCGGAGTTTATCGGCGGCGTCGCCGAACGCGCCGACGCCGGGCAGTATCAGCTTGTCGGCGTTTGCTATTACGTCGGGGTCGCGGCTCACCGAGGCGCTGCCGCCGACGGCGTCAAACGACGAGATGAGGGAGAACATGTTGCCGACGCCGTAGTCGACGATAGTGACGGCGGCGCTCACAGAAGCGCTCCCTTCGTCGACGGGACCTCGTCCGCCGCGTCTTTGTCGACGGCGACGGCTTCGCGCAGCGCGCGTGCGACGGCTTTGAACGTGCACTCTATTATGTGATGCGCGTTTCTGCCCGCAAGCTTTCTTATGTGGAGCGTTATTTTCGATTCGCGCACGAACGCGGCGAAAAATTCCTCCGCCAGCTCCGTGTCGAAGTCGCCCACCTTCTGCGCCGCTATTTCGACGTCGTAGCCGAGATATGCACGTCCCGACACGTCGGCGGCGGCGAGCACGAGCGACTCGTCCATCGGTATCGCCGCGTCCCCGTAGCGGCGGATGCCGCGCCCGTCGCCGAGGCAGGCGAGAAACGCTCGTCCGAGTACGATGCCGACGTCCTCGACGGTGTGGTGATAGTCGACATTGACGTCGCCGCGGCACTCGACGCAGAGGTCGAATCTGCCGTGACGCGCAAACAGCGTCAGCATGTGGTCGAGAAAGCCGCAGCCGGTGTCGACCGACGACTGCCCCAAGCCGTCGAGCGTCAGCGACATCGTTATATTTGTTTCATTCGTTTCGCGCGTGAGCGCGATTGTGCGTTTTTCACTCATGGCAGTATCCTTTCGATCTCGGAGATCAGCCGTTTCATGTCGCTCTTTTTGCCTACCGTGATTCGTACGAAGTCCTCGGCTCTGCCGCCGAAGTGGCGCACGAGTATGCCGCGTTCGCGAAGCGCGCGATACAGCTCGCCTCCCGATACGGCGCAGCTCTTTGCGAACACGAAATTCGCCGCCGAGTTGGTGACATAAAATCCGAGTCCTCGCAGCGCGTCAACTGTATACGCGCGGGCGTCGATTATGCGCTCGCGGCACGCATCAAAGTAGTCGGTATCGGCGAGCGAGCCGAGACCCGCCGCCATCGCGTGGCTCGTGACGCAGTACGGGTCGAGGGAATATTTGACCGCGTTGATGTCGGCGATGAGCTCCGCGTCGGCGACGGCGAATCCGAGACGTGCGCCCGCGAGCGAGCGCGACTTGGAAAACGTCCGCGTCACGATGAGATTTTTATATTTGCCGATCAGTCCGACTGCGCTCTCAGTGCCGAAGTCGACGTATGCCTCGTCGACGATAACGATCCTGTCGCGGGAAGCCGCGATCCGCTCGATATCTGAAAGCGGCAGCGCCAGTCCCGTCGGCGCGTTCGGATTAGGCAGGAATATCACGCCGTCCGCGTCCGCAAACGCGTCGACGTCGACGGTGAAGTCGTCGTTTAGCCGTATTATCTGCGCGTCCGCGCCGTAAAAGCCGGAGAGAGTTTTATAAAATCCGTACGTCAGATCGGCGAAAACGGGACGGCGGCCGGTGCAGTACGCGGCGAACGCGTAGTTCAAAATCGAGTCCGACCCGTCGGCAAAGACGAGATTTTCCGGCTTCACGCCGAGTGACTTCGACATCGCGGCGGCGAGCGCCTTGCACTCCGGGTCCGGGTAAAGCTCGGCGCGGCGCGCCGAATCCGCCGCGTAAGCGATCGCGTGCGGCGACGGCGGGAACGGAGACTCGTTCGTGTTGAGCTTCAAAAGTCCCCCTCCCGGCTGCTCGCCGGGCACGTACGGTTCGAGTGGCCGCGAGAGATAGCGGCTCACTTTACCGCCTCCCCGCACCGCGACGAAACGGAGCGCGCATGTCCCGACAGCCCCTCCGACTCGGCGAATTTCACGATGTCGGCGGCCTTGTCCGCGAGCGCCTGCCGCGTATAGTACGTGTACTGCATCTTTTTCACGAAATCGTCGACGGAGAGCGCGCTCGAAAAGCGCGCGGAGCCTCCCGTCGGCAGCGTGTGGTTCGGTCCCGCCATGTAGTCGCCGAGCGCCTCCGGGCAGTCGTTGCCGAGGAAGACGGAGCCCGCGTTTTTAACGAGCGGCAGTTGACCGAACGGGTCGCGCACAGCGAGCTCGAGATGCTCGGGCGCAAGCTCGTTTGAAATCGCTATCGCGTCCTCTATCGTGTCGGCGACGATGATCTTGCCGTTATTTTCCCACGACGCTCGTGCGATCTCCTCGCGCGGCAGAAGCGAGAGTTGACGCTCTACCTCATCCGCGACAGCGTTTGCCAGCTTCAACGAATTTGTCAGCAGCACCGCGGACGCGTTTTTGTCATGCTCCGCCTGCGACAAAAGGTCGGCGGCGATATGTACCGCGTCCGCTCCCCCGTCGGCGACGACGAGTATTTCGCTCGGTCCCGCCACCATGTCGATGCCGACGCGCCCGTAAACCTGACGCTTCGCCTCCGCGACGAACGCGTTGCCGGGGCCAACGATCTTGTCAACTCTCTTTATCGTCTCGGTGCCGTACGCGAGCGCCGCTATAGCCTGCGCGCCGCCCACCTTGTATATCTCGTCGACGCCCGCGATCTTCGCCGCCACGAGTATGACGGGCGCTATCTTGCCGTCGCGTCCGGGCGGCGTCGTCATCGCGATGCCGCCGACGCCTGCGAGCTTTGCCGGTATCGTGTCCATGAGCACCGTCGACGGGTACGCGGCCCTGCCGCCCGGCACGTATATGCCGACGCGGTCGAGGGGCAGCACGCGCTGACCGAGTATGACGCCGTTTTCATCCGCCGTCATATAGCCGGTGCGCACCTGACGCGAATGATACGCGCGTATTTCGTCCGCGGCGCGCATCATTATGCGCTTCATGTCGTCGTCAACGAGATCGTCCGCCTCCGCCATTTCATCTTCCGTCACGCGTATGCTATCGGGACGGCAGCCGTCGAAGCGCTCCGTGCAGTCGAGGAGCGCGATGTCGCCGCCGTTTTTCACCATTTCTATTATGCCGCGCACCGCGTCCGTGACGTTCACGGTCGCGTCCGTGCGCGAAAGTATGCTGTCTGTCGGGTCCTGCCCGAGGCGAAGTATCCGCTTCACTTTTCCGTTACCTCAAATCCGATTTTTTGCCGACCGCGTCCGCGATCTTCATTATTTCGCCGCGCGCGAATTTGCAGCTCGACTTGTTCGCCACGAGCCGCGCGCTTATCTCCACCACCGTGTCCGTGACGGCGAGGTTGTTTTCTTTCAGCGTCTGCCCCGTCTCGACGATGTCGACGATAACGTCCGACATGCCGATGACTGGCGCCGTCTCGATAGAGCCCGACAGCTTGATTATGTCGATGTCGCGCCCCTTTTTCATGTAATACCCGCGCGCGATGTTCGGATACTTTGTCGCGACGCGCAGTCTGCGCGCGCCGTCGTCGTAAAATCCGACGGGAGCCGCGACCGCCATGCGGCATTTGCCGATGCCGAGGTCGCACAGCTCGTATACGTCCGGCGACTGTTCGAGCAGTGTGTCTTTCCCCACAACGCCCGCGTCTGCGGCGCCTCTTTCAACATATATCGCCACATCGGACGGTTTCACCCATATATACCGCACTCCGTGCTCCACATCGTCGACGGTGAGCCGTCTGTCGCCGGACGCGAGCGTCGGGCAGTCATAGCCCGCATCGCACAAAAGCGAGGCGACCTTGTCGCCAAGCCTCCCTTTTGGAAGCGCTATGTTCAGCATTATGCCATCTCCTCCGTCGAAAGTCCGTTCATTCTGTATATCCTGCCAGCGCGCACGTTGGAAACGTCGCGGCACACCGCGACAGACAAACCGCCCGCCCGCAGCCTGTCGGCGGCGTCCATTACGACCGCGATGTCGTCGCCGTCGCCGTATAAAAGCGCCGCGTCCGCGTCAAAGCCGCCGCATTTGTCGAACAGCGCGTCGAGCATGTCTACGTATACGGCAAATCCGAGCCCGCGCGCATTTTTCCCCATGCGCGCCATCAGCCCGTCGTAGCAGCCGCCCGACAGAACGCTGCCCGGCACGCCGCGCACATAACCGCCGAACACGAAGCTGCTGTAATACCGCGTGTCGCCGACGCAGGAGAAGTCGACGCGCACATTGTCCTCACCGACCGCGTACAAAACGCGCATCATCTCGTCGGCGACGATTCCGATGCCGAGCGCGCCGCACAGCGACTTGATTTTATCCGCCGTGTCAGCGACAGCGCCCTCGACCGCCATAAGCGCGCAGAGCGCAGATATTTTCTCGCCGTCAGCGCCGTGAGCGCGGCAGTACGCGGCGGTGTCGTGCATATTCTTCGCGCCTATCAGCGCCATCGCCTCCGACCGC
>CANQMJ010000140.1 GCA_947624945.1 uncultured Clostridia bacterium
CTCACTGCCTGACCGTCGATGCGCATATACTCGTCAGCGCCCGCGAACGTCATAAGACCGGCGGCAGTGTCGGTGCTGCCCGCTTCCCATGTGCCGCCCGTCAGCGTCGCGTACGTCGTGCCGTACTGTCCGTTCACCGTCGCGCCTTCGTTCTTCTTCGAGAACGTGTAGCTCATATATACGCCGTCCGTCGAACGCAGCTTCTTCTCGTAGCGTTCGAGAACTCCCTGCTCGCGTACAGCGACAAGATAACCCATAGCGGTGCCCTGACTTACCTGGTAGCCGGAATCGTCGTAGTAGTCGCCGTCGGCGACGCCGTCGCCCGTCAGCTTGCCGCCCTGCAGGCAGAGCGCGAGTCCTTTAGCCGTAGCGTTGTCCTTTACCGTGTAGTTGTCGGTGACGAACGCGGACTCTATGACCTGAGCGTTATCCTGTATCTTCGCACTGCCCGCGACTACCGCGTAGTCGCCGACATGTGCGTATCCGTTGACTCTCGCCGTATCGGTCACTATCGCGTAACCGTCGACGACAGCGTTGCCCGATACTCTCGCGTTGCCCGATACGATCGCATGACCGTCGATGCGGGCGTCGCCCTTGACTGTCGCGTTGCCGAGCACCATCGCGTCGGGTCCGACGTATACGCTTTTGTCTACCTTCGCCGTCTTGGCCACAAGACCGCCGCCGTTTTCATGGGGCTCGCCGTTGACCGTTACATTCGTGCGCTTCGGCAGATAAGGAACTGCGCCCTCTATCGTCGCCTCGTAGGGGTAACGCGGCTTTTCGTCGAACGACATCTTTGTCTCCGGCGTGTAGAGCGCCGACCACTTCACGTATGTGTCGAGTCTCGGCGTCGCAGCGACGGTCAGATAAGCTTCCGTCACGCCGTCCGCCGGCACCGTCATCGTTTCTCCGTCGCCGAAGAGCGCGGAGTAGTTCGTTGCCTCGTCGGTCACGGTAACGATGCACGCCTTCCATGCCGCGCCGTCGATACCCGTCATGCCGTGGAGCGTGACCTTGATTTCGCCGCCGTTTATCTCAAGCGGGACCACATTGTACGCTGCCTCCTGAGGCGCGCGTTCTGTCGGCACCGAATAGCGGTTCTCCGCATCCGGCACCTCCTCGAGCATCGTGTAGAACTGCTGCCAATAGAAATAGCCCCAGTTTGCGTTATTCGTTATCTGCTTTTTGTACGTGCTCTGACGCTTGAAGTCGAACGTCGCCATGTGAGCGGCGAAGTAGCCGAGCGTGTCGTCGAGGTCGGCGTCTGCGAATTCCTCGATCATATCGTAAATGAAGCCGGCAGAGCTGCCGTTCTGCAGCAGCTTCGCAACATAGTCTGAGCCGTAACCCGGCAGGTTGTCGGGGTTCTCGGTCAGATACTGGAGTATCGGCCACGCTTCGTAGTAGGAGCGTCCGTTCGTCGCCGTGAGAGGCGCGGAGCGGAGGATAAGATGCGAGAAATCGGTGCGGTCCTCTCCGGACTTGTCGTACTCGCTGTCGTAGTACTGCTCGCGGTACCAGTTGCCTATGGCCTCATACCACGGACCGAGGCTCTGGCTGCCCGCCCAGCTGTTGAAGCCCTGCGCGAAATGCGTCGCATGACCGAACTCGTGCGGGAGCGCCGCCGAATACTTCTGCATAGCGTCGCGAGAGCACATCATGTACGCGTACCCCTCGCCGTCGATGCCGCCGTATGCAGCCCATTCGTCGGGACCGCTGCCCGTTTCGGGAAGTCCCGTGCCCCATACGACGAGGTTGACCTTGTAGTGCGTCGTCTGGTCGCCATCAGCCCATGTGCAAAGTGACGGCGGCTGCATGTGCAGGTCGTCTATGTACAGCGACCAGCAAGCCTCGAACAGCTCGAGGTTATACTGTATGAAGTCCTCGGTGACGAAGCTGTTGTTTTCGTCGCCCCAAATGAGCTGGAAATGCTCGCTCTCCGCCGTGTTGGCGTTCTCGGACGACAGCTTGTGCCCGTTGTGTATGCAGGCACGCGTGTGATACACGATATCTCCGTCCCCGTCGTTTGCGGCGAATGCCGCGGCCGGGAACACCGACAGCATCATGACCGCCGCCAGTACGAAGAAGAACGTGCGCTTAAAGCTGTTTTTCATGTTCACGCTCCTATTTTAATGAGATTTGGTAATATTATAAAAACGTACCGATATTTTATAATAACACCGATACGCCGTTTTGTCAATATGTCATAATAAAAACAATAAAATAAACGAATTTGTGCGGTATGACGATAATTTAATAATATTTCATTACGTGAAACGGGGCACCCGAAAACGAGCGCCCCGCTTTGTCAAATCACTGTCAGTCGAACCTGCTTTTCGCGACGGCGATGATTATCGGTATTTCGTCTTCCTCAAGCCCGTCGCGCGCGTCGATGACCTCATATCCCGCGTTTTTGAGCGTTTCCATCGCTTCATCCGTATAGTCGAACGAGAATATAGTGTCGCCCTCCTCATACGGCTGATCAAGCAATGCCGCCGCCTCAGACATCTTATCGTCGTCTATTATCGCGACGACGCCTCCCGTCGCGCCGTACATGCCGAGCCAGTACATGGCGTCCTCTCTCTTGTCAACGGCCTCCTCGTTCGACATATCGCCTCCCGGCAAGCCCTCCGACGGAAGAGCTCCATCGTTCGACGCGGACAAAATATCGTCCTGTACGCCGTCCTGTTTTCCTGCGATATCGCCGACGACGGCTTCCGAATCATTATTTCCTCCCGCCGACATGTCCTTGTTCGACGCAGTGCCGACTCTCACCGCCGCGACGACTCCAACGACGACTACGAACGCAGCCGCCGCGGCGCCTATGCCGTATATCATCCTGCGCTTTTTCGCCTTCTCCGCGCGTATCTGCGCAAGCGCATGCTTGCGCAGTCCGTCCGGCGGCGTCACCATTGATTTTTTGACGAGTGCCGAAAACTGCGCGTCAAGACGCGTCTCGTCGACAGTCATTTCGTCTCCGGAATATGTTCTCGTTTCAATATCGCTCATATCTGCACCGTTATCCTTCATTTTTCCCGCTCACTCTTTTAGACGTCGCGGACTGCCGTTTTGTTCCCGAATGTGCCGTATCACCGCGAAGATTTTCAGCCAGCATCTCCCTTGCGCGCGAAAGACGGCTCTTTACCGTCCCGACAGGCGCCTGTACCGTGTTCGCTATCTCCTCGTAGTCCATATCGTACATGTAGCGGAGCTCTAACACCTCGCGGAACTGCACGGGTATCTCGTTTATCGCAGCTCTTATCGCATGCGCGGCGTCGTTTCTCATCGCCGCGTCTTCGGCGTTGTCGCCCGCCGAAATACCAGCCGCCTCGTCGAGCGGCACGGTCGACGCGCGTCCGCGCTGACGCAGAACGTCGAGAGATGCGTTTTTCGTTATGCCGTATATCCATGTTTTGACCGTACATTCGCCGCGGTACTTCTTCGCCGAGCTCCATATGCGCAAAAGCGCCTCCTGCGACGCGTCGCAGGCGTCCGCGTCGTTATCGAGTATCGAATACGCGACGTTGTACACCATCGACTCGTACCGCTTTGCAAGCTCGGAGAACGCGCGGTCGTCGCCGCGCGCGGCAAGACGGTAAAGCTCCGTATCTGTCATTTTGTGTCTCCTTTTTTCTTTTGTTACGATCGTATCAAACTTACCTTGGCTCGTATTCCTTAGGCTCGAGCCCGCGCCTGACGTAGAACAGTCTGCGCCCCTGCCATGCTTCCTCACACAGTCCGTCGAAGTCGACGAGCGCCTCCTGCGCCTCAACCTTCTCTATTTCGGGTCGCGTTTTCGGATGCTGCGGCGTGAACACGGTGCAGCAGTCCTCGTACGGCAAAATCGACGTTTCGAACGCGCCTATTTTGCGCGACAGCACGACTATTTCTTCTTTGTCCATGCCTATGCAGGGACGGAACACGGGCAGCGTCGTCTTGCAGTCGGTGGCGGCGAGCGCGTGCATCGTCTGGCTCGCGACCTGACCGAGGCTCTCGCCCGTGACGAGCGCCTGCGCGCCCGTGTGACGCGCCGTCCTGTCGGCGAGCGCCATCATGAACCGGCGCAGCAGTATCGTAAAGTAATCGTTGTCGCAGCTGTCGCGGAGCGCCTCCTGTATGTGCGTGACCGATATGACGTGTACTCGCATTTCACCGCACCAGTCGGTGAGGATCGACGCGAGCGCGAGCACCTTTTCCCTCGCCTGCTCGCTCGTGTACGGCATGCTCTCGAAGTGTACGGCGTCGACCGTGACGCCGCGCTTCATCATCATGTATCCGGCAACGGGACTGTCGATGCCGCCCGACAGCAAAAGCAGCGCGCGTCCGTTCGTGCCGGACGGAAGTCCGCCCGCGCCGCGCTCCTGTCCCGCATGTATATACGCGCATCTCTCGCGCACCTCGACCATGACTGTGACGTCTGGGTCGTGCAGGTCGACGGTCAGCTCCGGCATGACGTCGAGTATCGCCTCGCCGACCGATGCCGCTATCTCGGGCGATCTATGCGGAAACCGCTTGTCCGACCGCTTTGCCTCGACCTTGAACGTGCGGCAGCCCGATATCTGTCCCGGCACATATTCCGCGGCGGCTTCGCGTATCTTATCAATGTCCTTCGCCGCCGACGATGCGATGCATATGCCGGAAAACCCGAAAACATGCGACGCCTCGCCGTACATCTCCTCTATCCGCGCCTCGGACCCCTCGTCCTGCGGCTCTATATAAACCGTGCTCTGCGCCGACCATATCTCATATCTGCCGACACCTTCGGCGCGGCGGCGCAGCTCGCGCATCATCGCTGACTCGAACTGCGGACGGTTCGCGCCCTTAAGCGCGACCTCGCCGTATTTGCACAGTATGACGCGTCCCGTATGCTCCATATTATGATTTTTCCCTCTTTCTCCGCGCGCAAAAGCCGCTTTATGCATTATTTTTCCGAAAAAATTTTCAAAAATCTATTCCATTAGCGCGCCGAATATATTATAATAAATAGTGTATACCCTGATAAATCAGATAAACTCCGCAGCCGCCGCATATATTATATATCACACGGCAAAAGTTTTCAAGATGAAAAATAAATAAAGGTGAGAAAGAAGTAAAGGAGAAGACATGGAAAAGTACGATATCGAGATCGCCGGCATCGCCATGACGGTCAAAACGGACGAGAACGAAGACTTCGTAAACTACGTCGTGGGAGAGCTCGACAAGAGAATAAACGAAATGACAAGGCATAATCTGCGCTGTTCCAAGACCGAAGCCGCGCTTCTGTGTGCGCTCGAATACAACTGCGACCGCGCGCGTCTCGAAAAAAAGGTCAAGAACCTCGAGGCTCAGGTCGCGCTCTACACCGCGAACGTCAACAGACTCAAGACCGAAAACGCGGAGCTCAAGGAAAAGCTCGGCATAGGCTGATAATTTGAACGAAAACCAAAAGCCCGAGCTGCTCGCCCCGGCGGGCTCGCCCGACGCGCTCGACGCGGCTATATCGGCGGGCGCCGACGCCGTTTATTTCGGCGCCGACGAGTACAGTGCAAGAGCCGGCGCGCGCAACTTTACGGGCGGCGAGCTCGAACGCGCCGTCGCTCGTCTTCACGCACACGGCGTTCGCGCGCATGTGACGCTCAACGTGCAGCTCTACGACCGCGAGCTTTCGCACGCGCTCGAGCTTGCACGTCGCATATACGAGTCGGGCGCGGACGCCGCGATAGTGTCCGATATCGGACTTGCGCGTCTTATGCGCGAGCATTTCCCGTCGCTCGAGCTGCACGCCTCAACTCAGGCGAGCGGACACAGCGTCCGCGACGCCGAATACTTCGCCTCGCTCGGCTTTTCGCGCATGGTATGTGCGCGCGAGCTGTCGGATGACGACATCAAAACCCTCGCCGCGCGCTCCCCTATCGGCATCGAGATGTTCATACACGGCGCGATATGCGTGTCCGTGTCGGGACAGTGCCTATACAGTTCCGTCGTCGGCGGACGTTCCGGCAACAGAGGCGAATGCGCGCAGCCGTGCCGACTGCCGTATATGTGCGCGAACAAATACCCGCTGTC
>CANQMJ010000141.1 GCA_947624945.1 uncultured Clostridia bacterium
CTGTCCGGCAAGCGGCGGACGCTCCAGAAATCCGAAAACCGTATCGCCGAGCTTGACAGGCTTTTCAAGCGGATCTATGAGGATATGGTAGCGGGACGGCTGAGCGAGGCAAGGTTTCAAATGTTTTCCGATGACTAAGAAAAGGAGCAAACGGAGCTGCGGGAAAGGATTGCTGTCCTGACCAAAGAGATTTCCGAGCAGGAGGATCACGCGGACAATGTAGACCATTTCATCCGCACGGTGAAAAAGTACCTCTGCCTGACGGAGCTGACGCCAGCGATCCTGAACGATCCGGTCAAAGCGGTCTATGTTCATGCGCCGGACATGTCCGGCGGACATCGGGTGCAGGATGTAGGCATCAGCGACAACTACATCGGGATACTCCCTGCCTCACTTTTGAACGAACTCATAAACGGAAGCGCGGCATGACCGAAATCATGCCGCACTCCGAAAACAATATGAACTTGTTTTATTGGACGCCGCCTTCGGCGGTGCTTTTTTGCTTCAGGGGCAGGAGGATTCGAACCCGCGACCCACGGTTTTGGAGCGGCTCTGGTAAAATTTTACTGGCCACAATTTTATCAGCATTTGCAAGGATTTTTTGAGACGGCACCTAAAAAAGAGCTGTTTTGCTGATACTTTGATGATGCTACTCTGAATTTGGGTGGTTGTCCCCATCTAATATACGCAGTTGTCCGATTGCTGATAGACGTTTGGAACGGTCATTTTTTGTGCATGGCTGATTTCGTCTGAACATCACCGTACAAATCTTGCGTAATATTATTAATGACTCTTCTACAATTTCAGCGTTGCGGAAACAAGCCCGTTCGTGTCGATCACAGCATAGTATCTACAGCAAGTTCACCTTCTTGCCGAGTTTATTTCGTCGTTTATCTCGTCAAAATTTGCGTCGCTGTAAACAAAGAAAAGGCGCAACGACAACGCCGGTCAACTATACGGTCCTATGCCGCTCTATCCACCAAAGAATATCGCCATACGCAAGCTTTCCCTCGGCTGTGCCGAGACCGAGTCTGATTAGCTCACCGGGCGTAGTTGTGATCGGGGCATTATTCATTTCAAGCGTAACGAGCATCGCCAAAACACCTATACGTTTGTTTCCGTCCACAAACGCATGGTTCGAGATAAGCCCAAAGCAAAGGCGAGCGGCTTTTTCCTCGACAGTGGGATACATCTCCGTATCTTCATATGCGGCATTGACGCTGTAGACCGCCGATTCCAAAAGACCTTTATCCCGTATTCCTGCACTTCCGCCGTATCTGCCTATGAGCAACTCGTGAAGATATATTATCTCCTCGACCGAAAGCACGATTATTTCGCAAGCTCCCGAAACGCGTCGTCATACTTGTCCATGACGGACTCGGCAGTATCGGTCAGCTTTTTCTTCCTCGCTTCGATTGCTAATCTGATGCTCTCGTATTCGTCGAACCCGACTACGATATATTTCGGCTTGTTGTTCTTCAGAATCACCGCCATTCCTTCGTCGTCAACGATGCGGACGACCTTGGAAAAGTTTTGATTTGCATCTGTCATAGCAACAAGCGTGTTTGTGTTCACAGTCATGGTTATTCCCTCACAATTTCGATATGCTGATATTATTATACGTCATTGTTAGGATAAAAGCAACCTATATTTCAGAAATCATTGACGAATTTGATATGCCATCGCTCAGCGTTCGTATTGTAATCGCATTCCCGAAAATTGTCAAGTCTCCTCGAAATTTTGTTCCGCCCCTCTTGACAAACATATGTTCCGCGTGATATAATACACCCACAATCGAATAGTGCCGCCTTTTCACACAAACATATATATCAAGACTCGTAATACATAGGCACGGAGCAGTGAAAACGAACGATCTTATCCGTTTCTTTTTGCCATACTCCGACCTGTGAATACGGGTCTTTTTTTGATTTACTGTAAGTAAATCAAAAAAAGAGGACCGAGAAAGGAGGAGCGGATGAGAAACACAACTGCATCAAACTTTTTCCCCATGCCGAACGAGAGATTCAGTCTCGGACTGTCGACGGGAGAGATTGCCGTCTATGCCTATCTGATGTTCTGCTAGGACAGGGAAAAAGACGACCGTTATGAATGTATAGCGAAGAATCAAATCTACCACGTTTTCGGAAACAACAAGGGTCGTTCCGCCGGGCGAAAGTTGCCTTTTGCCACCAACGGCAAGATTACGAATCATATCAACAAAGCGAAATATATCGTCTATACGGTTTATTTCTGTGTATTTGATATATTTTGGGTAAATCTGCATTTTGGATAATTTGAGCATCCGTAAAATTGGTTTCCCGCATTTGCGCCTCTTTTTGCAGTCCTTATGACAAGATCCCCGCCGCATCTCGGGCATTTACGAGGCTGTTCTTCGTTTGCTATTTCATCTTCCGTTCCCTTTTTCTTATTGCAGTCAGTCGTTTGAGCTTCTGTGACGGTTGAAGGAGACTTTGTATCTGCTGTCTCAACTTCGTTATTCGGAGTATCTTCAACGGGAATTGGTTCAGGCTCGACATCGGCAGAAATCTCCGTGTTTTGAATAAGCTCGGGATTTAATATATTATGTATATCATCAATATGCTGTGTTTTAACGGCGTCGTCTACCTGCGTATAAGAGTAAAGTCTGTTATAAATTGCAATGACATCGTCCTCGCTTAATGGGTCATTTGATATTTGACCGCAGATCGAAGAAACAGCGGCAAATACATCAGAGCGTTTTATAACAATAACGTCATTGCCGGTGACCTGTATATCTTTTAACGTGCATCTGTCTGAAAAAACGATAACCGACCATATAGGGATTCGGTCTTCGATCAGTGATCTCAGGTATTTTATATGAGAACGGTTTTGCATAACGGGATTGTAAAATATCTCCTTATGACTTCCGCCTTTGCCATTCGGTAAAGTCTGATACCAATTCTTCCTGAATTCATTTCCAAAGATCCAACCGCTGAAATTTTTGCTTTCAAATACAAATATACCTTTAGTGCATACCATCAAAACGTCTATTTCGGAGGTTTTGCCATCTCCTTTAGGAATATATAAGTTGAAAAGGAATTTAGCGCCGACAGTCTCAAGCTCTTTAAGGTTTTTATATATCAGAAATTCTCCGAAGCGCCCTTTATCATGTTTGACAGCTTTATATGGCAGCTTAGTGACCTGATAATATGCGCCGCTTTTATACTCTTTGTCCTTTTTAACGAGTATAGTTATTTGGATAATAATTAAAGTAACAGGTACTGAAGCGATAAATAATATTGAAAGAAATAGTTGTAAATTTGTCATAAGCGATTGCAGATGCTGTTCTTTCAGGAACATGGATCTCCTTTCAGGGATTGCTTAATGATATAAAAGTTAAAGGCAATACAATCAGTAATTATATACAATATATCACAGAAGCAGCAATCGTTCAAGTAATAATTATTAGAAGGAGAATCGGCCAATTCCCGAAACTGTTACAATATTCACGCCGGACGAGATCGAGCGTTTCAAAGCCGAGGCATTCAAACGCTGGGGAACGGGAAAGCGGCTGTACCGCCAATCTGCGGCATTCATCTTCATGCTGAACACCGGTTTGCGTACAGGCGAGGCGCTCGGACTTCTGAACAGCGACATCGATCTTGGCAAACGCGTCATGCACATACAGCGCGGGACGAAGGAGGTCATCTCGCGCGACGGGCTTGAAAATCTCCATCAGGGCTCGGAGATGAGGATCGGCAAGCTCAAATCCGCGTCGAGCAAGCGCGACGTGCCGCTGAATTCGACCGCGATTGCAATGATCGAGGAATTGCGCCAAGAGGCGTACTTCGGCGAGAACACGCCGTTGATCTGCAACGAAGCAGGCGGTTTCACCCGTCCGATGAACTTCCGCAAACGGTATTACCGCATCCTCGAAGGCGCGGGACTGGAAAAACGCGGACTGCACTCGCTCCGCCACACGTTCGCATCAACGCTCGTCAACGGAATCAAACGGCCGGACGGAACAATAAAGGCGCTATCTCCGAAACAAGTTGCAGATTTGCTCGGACACAGTACGTCACAAATCACGGAGACGTATTACGTGAGGAAGGATACGTCGCGGCTGAACGGGATCACGGACGGGTTTGAGATGTGAATGATCGATCCGAATTTTCGATAAAATCATTCTCATTTTTCCGCACAATCCCTTTCCTGCCTTGCGTTGTCGACATTTTTGTGGTAAAATTTATAATGGTTTTTTATTATATTGCTATATCTCCCGCACCGAACCGATTCGGAACGGCAGCAATCCGCCGGACAGCCTCCGTACTGGGAACATTGGTCAAGCACAGTGAGCTGTTCACGTATCAACACAAGCACTTTTACCTCTTTGAGAAGTCAGGGCTTACAAAAGAATGCGTCGATAGAGCAAACGAGATGGGGAATGTGAGCTTGGTGAGTTATAGTGATATGGTTCGTCATCAGATGTAAAAAATATATACAATTACGTTATGGGGTTTTTGAAAAATGAAATTTAAATTCACGTTTGAAACGGGAAAGCAAAATCACTCAAAATATAAAATCAAAAAAGAATTTGTTCCGCGCAATAACTTTTTATATTATTGTAAATTGTGTTTAATAAGCATGGTTGAATATACCGACAAACATACGCTTGTTAGTGAACAAATCAATTATCGCTCAGATAAAGACAGGCTGGAATTAGAAAAAGCTATAAATAACAACCAAATGAGCGCTGAACAATGGCTGAATGAGAACGGATATAAAGACGCTGCGTATAATCTCTATTACAAAAGGCTCTTTATCTCTTTGCTTGTGGATTTTTCTAATTATTTCAATGCCTCCATAGATATGGCATCTGAAGGCAATATCAATGTAGCATGGGCTTTGCTGCGAAAGCCATTACAAGAGTCATTAGCATATTTTGAATGGCTGTATGTAAATAAAAATGAGCTTATAATATGGTGTGTCAACTAAATATCTGAGGGGTGTGAATGCATGAAAATCGACCGGCTTATCGGAATAATCACGACCTTGCAACAGGAAAAACATGTGACCGCACCTTACCTTGCTGAGAAATTTGAGGTATCTCGTCGTACCATCAATCGTGATATTGAGGACATTTGCAAGGCCGGTATCCCTATCGTCACAACACAGGGTGTGGGCGGCGGTATTTCGATCATGGAAGGCTTTTCCCTTGATACTACCGTGTTTACCGATCAGGAGCTCGCGGCTATCTTTACGGGTCTCAAATCGCTTGACAGTGTTTCCAACTCTGCCTTGGCAGAAAAGCTCGTTCAGAAAATGGGTGGCAGCGCAGCAATCAGATTGGCAGATAACATGGTTATTGACCTGTCTTCATTTTATAAAGATGACCTTGCTGATAAAATTGATGAAATCAAAAAAGCAATGAAAGGATCCCAATGCATCACTTTCCGTTATTGTTACGACAAAGGCGAAGCAGATAAGCTGGTCGAACCATACCTGATCGTCTTTAAATGGTCAGACTGGTATGTATTCGGTTTTTGCAGAGAACGACAGGATTTTCGGATGTACAAGCTCCGCCGTATGTGGAACTTACAAACAACGGGAGAATCCTTTGCCGTCAGGGACATTCCGGAGGAGAAAAAGCAGTTTGGTTCGCATATTACGGATGATTATGTGATTACCGCTGTTTATGAACCTTGTGTAAAATACAGATTGATCGAAGAATATGGACCTGCCTGTTTTACGGAACAGAAAGATGGAAGATTGTATACGGAGTGGGGATTTACTACACAAAAAAACGCTGTGGAATGGTTCCTGAGTTTTGGAGATAAGGTGAGGATCCTTGACCCTCCGGAAATGGTTAAAGTAATGAAGTCCACATTGGATTCCATGAAAAATTTATATGAAACATGACATACTGCCGTCGCGTTTGAAGCGGTACAATGAAATAAAGTGATTTGAGCGAAATAAAGAAATAAAAAAATCGTAGCAAGAAAAAACGGGACGACAAAAGCCACCCGAAAAGGGAG
>CANQMJ010000142.1 GCA_947624945.1 uncultured Clostridia bacterium
TTATTTTTTCGTCGTTGCCGTTCACGTAAAGGTCGAGCGACCCCTCGCCCGCCGGATGGAACATGTCGGGCACGACTGAGTTCCACGTCCGCCGCGAATGGCGCAGCATGGCGCGCCACATCATGCGCACGTCGTCGCGTATGCGGGAATCCGTCATGCCGCATGCGCGAAGGTCCGAGATCGTGTTTTTGCCGACTGAGCCGCCGTATATGCGGATGCACTCCTGCGCCGTGATCGAGATACGGTCGTGCTCCTCTTTCGTGAACGGACGGCGGACCGGCTCGCTGTCCTCTGCGCCGTAGACGGTGATGCGCTCGTCGGCGAAGTCGGTGCGTATGCAGGAAAAGCTGCCCGGCACGCGTCCGTATAAGTAACCGGCGGCAAGATACAGCTCGGGCGTGCCGCCCTCTATATCGAGCACGACGCCGTCGCCCGAATATCGCGATATCGCGTCGGCGAGTTTGCGTATGTCGGAGCCGGAAGTGAGTATCGTCTCGACCGACTCGGGCACGCAGCATCGCGAACGCCACAGCGCCATGTATTCCTCGCGGTACTGCTCGTACACGTACCGCGCGTGCTCGGGCACGATGAAGGCGACGCGGCGCGGATGCAGGAGCATCACCCCCATCGCGTTATAAATATGTGTGTCGGGATCGTACAGCTCTACGAGCGTATCTGCATTTTTCTCGTCCATTCCGTCGCCGCTCCGTGTGTTGATTTTGGTAGTTGCCGTCTATATTATACACCGTCCGCGCGGAAAAGAAAAGATGCTTTTTGCATATGAAGCGGCCGCCGCGTTCACTCTATTTTCACAGATAAAGGCATATGTCGAAAAAAGTTACATTTTGTTCACAATTTTATAGAGAAAACTGTCGACAAAAGTGTTATGATTGTGTTACAATAACAGTTGCCTAACATCGCGCCGTAAAGCGGCATTTCCGCGCGGATACGGTGCATAATATAGATAAAACGAATTGACACAGCGCCCTTTTCGGCGCGCATGATATAGATAACGGAGGAAAAATGAATCGCGGATACGGTACCGGAAACGGTTATGACGGAAGATACGGAGGCGGCTACGGCTCATACCGCGGCGGCAGCACATATAAAAACGGCGGATACAAGGGGAAAAAGAGCTTTTTGCAGCGTATGCTGAGGCGCAACCGCGCGTTCCTTTTCTGGTTCCCCGTGATGCTCGTTTACGAGGAATTCGTGTACCGCATATTCGGCGGAGGCGTCGGCGCGGGACTCGCCGGCTTCTTTTTCACACTGTGTTTCTCGCTCGCGGTCGGATGCTTTCTGACGTTTCTGTCGACGCTGTTTCTGAATAAAATAAACGTATATATCGTCATAGCGCTGACGGCGATAATATCGCTCGTATTCGAGGTGCAGCTCATATATACGGCGCAGTTCACGCAGATGTTCCGCTGGGCGACGATAGGTCACGCGGGCGAGGTCACCGACTTTTGGCGCGAAACGCTCCAGCGCATCGGCATGAACATCGTGCCCGTCGTGCTCCTTCTCGTGCCGCTCGTCTTTTACTGCGTATGGGGACGCAGTCTCGCGCCCGCGCTCGGTACGCCGCTGCGCGTCAAATTGGAGCTACTGATCCTCGCGCTCATGTTCCATCTCACCGCGCTCGCCGGCATCGTCACGAGCAAGAACGCCGACGACCTATATCACGGCGTATTCCAGCCCGAGCAGGTGTCGGGCTATTTCGGACTCGTCACCGAGACGAGGCTCGACCTCAAATATCTGATGTTCGGCGCGCCCGTCGACGACGGTCCCGACGTGGTCGGACCGACGGGCAATCCGTTCGGACCCAATACGAGCGGGAATGAGCCGAGCGGAGATTTGCCGTCTGACTCGACTCCCGCCGACACATCGGGTGACGGGACCGGAACCGGCGTCGACACGGAGCAGAGCGAACCGCCGAAGCCCGTCGTCTACGGCGACAACGTCCTCGACATCGACTGGGCGTCGCTTATAGCGAACGAGAAGGACGGCGACATCAAGGCGGCGCACGAGTACTTCTCCGCCGTGACGCCGACAAAGCAGAACGAGTACACGGGACTGTTCAAGGGCAAAAATCTGATACAGCTGACGCTCGAAGGCTTCTCCTCGATAGTCGTGGAAAAGGAGCCGGAGCTTTATCCGACGCTGTATAAGATGATGCACGAGGGCTTCTACATGCCCACGTACTACAATTCGCTGTGGGGCGGCAGCACCGCGACGGGCGAATACGTCTCCATGACGGGCGAATTCTACAACAACGCCGACTGCCTTAAGATGAGCGCCGACAACTACTGGCCGTTCGCCCTCGGCAACGTGTTCAACGGCCTCGACTACACCGTTTACGCGTTCCACAACCACACCTACACGTATTACGGACGCGACAAGTCGCACCCGAACTTCGGCTACGAAAACTACATCGCCATCGGCAGCGGCCTCGGCGAGAAAGGAGACGACTGGGACACGTGGCCGCGCTCCGACCTCGAGCTCGGCAAGCGTTCCATCGACTACTATATCGACCACACGCCGTTCCACGCGTACTATATGACCGTCAGCGGTCACGCGAACTATTCGTTCAGCGGCAACACTATGGCGAAGCGTCATCAGAGCGAGGTGGCAGACCTCAACTACAGCGACAACGTGAAGGCGTATTTCGCATGTCAGATCGAGGTCGAGGAGATGCTCGAATATCTCGTGCAGCGTCTTGACGAGGCGGGCATACTCGACGACACCGTGTTCGTGTTCAACGCCGACCACTTCCCGTACGCGCTGTCCGAATCTGAACTTGCGGAGCTTTACGGACTGCCTGAGGACAACATCCGCAACAATCTCGAGCTTTACCGCAACGGCGCGGCTATATGGTGCTCGTCGATGGAGAAGCCGGTCGAGATAACGAAGCCGTGCTCGGCGATGGACATCATCCCGACCGTGCTCAACCTGTTCGGCGTCAACTACGATTCGCGTCTGTTCATGGGCGTCGACCTCAATTCGACCGCCGACTCGCTCGTGATCCTAAACTGCGCGACGACGTACTGGAGCTGGATAACGCCGTACGGCTCGTACGACACGGGCACGAAGAAGTTTACGCCCGCGCCCGGCATCACCGTCAGCGACAGCGACCTGTCGAACTATGTTTCGCAGATGAACTCCGTCGTCTCGACGAAGCGTAAGTATTCGTTCCGCATACTCGACGAGGACTATTTCAAATATGTGTTCCCGTCGGGGTTCAGCGGGTATTGATGATATTAACGAAAAAATCACACACGGCGGTCCGCAGTAAAGCGGGCCGCCGTGTGCTGTTTTTATGTAAAAGCTCCGTCGCCGCAGTCTGCTTCGCGGAAAATATGACCGGGATCATGAAAAACGGAACAAGGGGGAGAAAATACTTTCTCCCCCTTGTTCGCTTGTTCACAGATACTTCTTCATTCGTTCGATGCTTTGGTTCTCGAAATCGACGAGCTCCGAGCAGAGGCGGTACGCCTCCGTCATCGTGTCGATGCGCACCTTTCCGTGCGTCGCCTCGTTCTGCGCTCTTGTTATCGAAACGATGTCGGCTCCGCTGCCGCGTATCATCAGCTCCGCGATGTGCGACGGCGTCGTATCGAACAGCGTTTCTGCGGCGATGCCCGACTTGGCCGCGAAAACCTTCGACTTCTTCTCTTCCTCCGCAGTCATGCCCGCGCTTGCAAGTCCCTGCTTTGCACGGTCGGCAAAACCGCCGTATCCGTTCATCTGCGTGACCATGTCGGCTCTGAGCTGTTCGTTTTCCACCTTCGGCATAAGCGCCAGAATGGACTCCGTTCCCATCTTCGAGCTTCTGTAGACCTCGCAGTACATCTCCTTGTCGGATGTGTTCATAAAGGATCAACAACCTTTTTCGTTTTTCGCGGCCTGTCTATTTTCGACCGCAGTAATATTGTGCGCCTCCGGCGGCGTGCATATGCGTTTTTGCGCGTATGCAATTTTTGCTTTTTTGTTTTTTATGATGCGACAGGACGCGCAAAATGCAAAAGCGCCCGGGGACGACGGTCCGCGAGCGCTTTAACATATGTGTTTTAAATCAGATTTTTTATTTTACTTTGACTATCCGGCCCTCGGGGGCAATTATGGTGATGAGGGACATTTCTCGTAAACGAGAAATGTCTCCCCCACACCCCCGTTTCAAAAGAACTGACGCGCTGTTGCTTCGGCAAATGCTCGCGGTTTTCGGCTCGCGAAATACTTGAGCAGTATCGGGGATAGGTGCGATTTATTTTACTTTTACTATCCAGCCTTCGGGAGCATTTATGGTGATGAGGGACATTTCTCGTAAACGAGAAATGTCGCCCCCATACCCCGTTTCAAAAGAACTGACGCGCTGTTGCTTCGGCAAATGCTCGCGGCTTAAAATTCGCGAAACACTTAAGCGATATCGGAGATAGGATACGTTTTTATTTTACCTTTACTATCCAACCTTCCGGTGCTTCTCTCTTGCCCCACTGGATGCCGGTCAGCTCGTCGTAGAGACGCTGCGAGATCGCGCCGATCTTGCCGCCGTTGATGACGATGTCATGCTCCTCGTCGACGAGCTCGCCGATAGGCGATATGACCGCCGCAGTACCGGTTCCGAACGCCTCGTCGAGCTTGCCAGCCGCGTGAGCGTCGAAGAGCTCCTGCGCCGTCACCTTGCGCTCCGTCACCTTCATGCCCCACGAGCGCAGAAGGTCGAGGCACGACATGCGCGTCACGCCGGGCAAAATGTTGCCGTCCGTCAGCTCGGGCGTCACGACTTCGCCGTCGATGACGAAGAACACGTTCATCGAGCCGACCTCATCGACGTATTTGTGATGCACGCCGTCAAGCCACAAAACCTGCTCGCAGCCGTACTTCTCCGCCTTGTCCTGACCGATGAGCGACGCCGCGTAATTGCCTCCGCACTTCGCCTGACCCGTGCCGCCCTTGACGGCGCGGACGTACTCCTTCTCGACGAATATCTTAACGGGATCGAGTCCGCCCGCGTAGTAGCTGCCGACGGGGGACAGGATTATCATGAATATGTAGTTGTGAGCCGGATGAACACCGAGCATCGCGTCAGTCGCGATGACGAACGGACGGATATAGAGAGACGTGCCCTCGCTGTGCGGCACCCAGTCGGACTCGTAGTCGACGAGCGTCTTGATCGCACAGAGCGCGTCCTCAGCCGGTATCTGCGGGATGCAGAGACGGCGGGCCGTATTATTCATGCGGGCGATGTTGCGGTCGGGACGGAAGAGCTGTATCGTGCCGTCGCTTGTGCGGTACGCCTTTAGCCCCTCGAACATTTCCTGCGCGTAATGGAACACCATCGCGGACGGCTCGAGGCTTATCGGCGCGTACGGGACGATGCGGGCGTCATGCCATCCCTGACCCTCAGTATAATCCATCATGAACATGTGGTCGGTGAAATATTTGCCGAAGCCGAGCACGTTGTCGGCGGGCTTCTGTTTGAGCGTTTCCGCTCTCGTTATTTTGATGTCGAGCATTTCTATACTCCTTTGTATGTGAAAAATCGCATTTTTCTAATTATACACCCAAGTCATTGATTATGCAAGATTTGAAATATAAAATTTCAAAAAAATTAGATGTGCCGTCGAACCAGCATCACCACACTTTTCGCGAAGCGAAAAGTGTAAGACGGCTTCGAGTGCAACGAGAAGACGTTACACACACATTTTCGCGAAGCGAACCCGCCGCCGTCCAAGTAAAGGCATCGAGCCGTAGGCTTCGCAGCTTCACGTTCGCGCAATCTGCCCGTGCGCTGCCCGACGCTGCCATCGTCAGACGCAGACACGACGTTTCGACGGCGATATCGACACGCCGCGAGGGAGTTGTTCGCAGGAAATGAAAACGCGGTCTGCGCCCTGTCGAATTTCTTGCCGCCGACTCGATAACATCGACGAACACACGGGAGCCTCTTTCGGGTTCGACAAGGGGGACTTTCTTGCGAGAAAGT
>CANQMJ010000143.1 GCA_947624945.1 uncultured Clostridia bacterium
ATATGTCCCGCGTCGTTGCCGCCCGATACATAGCGCTTGATCTGGCATTTTATGCCGTGACGCTTAGCCGTGTCTGTCACAAGGTCGACCATCTCGCGGCTGTATATCGTCGAGCGGTCCATGAACGAGACGGCGGGGCCGCAACCAAGCTCGGCGACGCGCTTTTCGCGCGGAGAGCCCGTGTTGTCGGCGACTGCCGTCGCCTCCACCACTATCGCCATGTGCGGGTCGCGGTCGTATGCCGTGACCTCGGCTCCCGATTTGCCGACTTCCTCGCGCACCGTGAACGCGAATATGACGTCGTGGTCGGGACGTTCGCCGCCGTAAACGGCGCGGCAGGTCTCGACAAGCGCGGCGCAGCCGAATCTGTCGTCGAGCGCCTTGCATTTGACGTATTTATCGTCCTCGCCGAAGCGTATGTACTCCGAGTCGAACGTGCCGAACGAGCCGCGCTTCACGTATGAGGACGCCTCGTCCTTATCCTTCGCGCCGATGTCGATGTAAAGACCGTCCGGATCCGGCATCTTTTCCCTGTCTCCGCCGATGAGATGTATCGGCTTTGTGCCTATGACGCCCGTTATCTTATTGTTTTCGTCGCCGACGGTGACGCGCCGAGACGGCAGCGCGTAGCCGACGATGCCGCCGAGGCATGCGAATTTGAGCGTGCCGTCGCCGTTCACATCGGTGATTATGAATCCTACCTCGTCCATATGGGCGGAGAAAAGAAGTCTCTTTTCCCTCTCCGTGCCGTGGCATTTGCCATGGACGACTGCGGTCAGATTCCCCATTTTGTCGATTTTATATTCGTCGCAACAGTCCTTTATCTGCGACTTTATCAGCTCCGCGACGTTGTCCTCGCAGCCAGTCGGACCGAAAGCGAGGCACAGCTCGCGCAGCAGTCTTTCTCCGTAAAAAAGCTTACTCACGGCACCACACCTCCAGCTCGTGATTTTTCGCGACGGCGGCGACGAGCTTTATCAGCTCGTCCGCGTCCGTACTGTCGATCACCTCCGCGTACGTGTGCATCGAGCGCAGCGGTATGCCGAGCACGACGGTCGGTATGCCCGACTCGACGAGCGTGACCTCGTCGCCGTTCGTGCCGGTCCCCCTCGGCTCCGCCGAGACCGTGTATTTTATCTCGTTGTCGTCGGCGATATGCATGACCTTGCGCGTCAGCTTTATGCTCGTCACGGGCGAGTACGAGACTATGACGCCCGACGTCATGTTCGACGTGCCGTTGTCCTCCGGCGTGCCGGGTGCCGATGCGAATCCGACGTCGAGCACGAGCGCGATGTCGGGCTTTATCGCAAATGCGGCGCGCGCGGCACCCGCGCGTCCGTTCTCCTCCTCCGTCGACGCGACGACGTAGATATCGAATACGGCGTCGCCTCCTATCATATCGACGGCGCATATAGCGGCGGCAAGGCACGACTTGTCGTCGAACGCGACGCCTGCGGCGCGCGTGCCTAAAAGGCGCGTGAAGTGGCGGCGGTACGACACGAGCGTGCCTATGCGTATGCCGAGCGCCTCCGCCTCCTCTTTCGTTCTTCCGATATCGACCGTCATATCCGTGACGGGTTTCACCTTATCGCGTTCGTCTCGCGACATCAGGTGCGGCGGCGTCGACATAACGACGCCGTACACGTCCTCTTTCGCGTGTACCGTGACCTCGGATGCGGGCAGGATGCGCCTGTCGACTCCGCCGAGCGTGTTTATGCGAAGCGTGCCTTCGTCGGTGATGTCGTACACTATCATTCCGACCGCGTCATAGTGCGCGTCGATGAGCAGCTTCGGTGCGCCCTCGGACTTCGCCGCGCGATGGAAGATATGGTTGCCGAACGCGTCGACGGTAATATCGTCGAAGTACGGTTTCGCCAGCTCGCACAGCGCGTCGGAATCCGTCTTTTCGTGTCCGACGAGAGACGACAGCGACGTTAGTCTGTCGAGCAGTTCAAAATAATCGACCATGCTTATATCTCCTTTTCAGAATTTGCTATTTATGATGATACCACAAACATCACCGTTCATCAAGCGATTTCATAAAAAAACGGCGGATTTTTATCATAAACGGCAGCATATCGAACGGTCGCGCACAGCGAAATAAACAATTATTCCGAAAGTACATTTTTTTTATAAAAATTTCGATGTCGGTGCATTCATCTACTCGACAAGCATGACGCGCTGTGTTATAATACGTTCACATTCGCCCTATAGGTGACGTATAAAAGGTGGGAACATGATATTCGGTAAGTACATAAACAAATACTACATAAAATATATGCCGATACTGATACTCGGGCTTTTGTCGCTTGCGCTCGTCGACTACATGCAGCTCGTCATACCGAACCTTTACCAGATGGTGATAAACGGGCTCAACGACGGCGAGGTCGCCGTCGACGGCGCCGTGTACGCGTTCGACATGGATTTTCTCCTTGACCGCGTATGCGTGCCGATGCTCGGCGTCGTCGTGTCGATGGTATTCGGGCGGTTTTTGTGGCGTATCTGCTTTTTCGGCTCCGCGATAAAGGTCGAGACGTCGATAAGAGATCACATGTTCGACCACTGCCGCCATCTGTCGCACGAGTACTATCAGGTCAACAAGGTCGGCAATCTGATGAGCCTTTTCACCAACGACCTCGACACGGTTCAGGAGTGCTACGGCAACGGGCTTTTGATGTTCTTCGACGCTTTGATGCTCGGTCTTTTGGCTATATACAAGATGTGGCGCATGGACCCGTTTCTGACCGTGCTGTCGCTCATCCCGATGGCGCTTTTGCTCGGTGCGAGCAGCGTCGTCGGTCACTATATGGAGAAGAAGTGGGACATACGCCAGGCGGCGTTTTCAAAGCTGTCCGACTTCTCGCAGGAGAGCTTTTCCGGCATCGCCGTCATCAAGGCGTTCGTAAAAGAGGCTAAGGAGCTTTGGGCGTTCCGCGACCTAAACCGCGAAAACGAAAAGGCGAACGTCGACTTCACTCGCTCGTCGGTGCTCCTGCACATACTCGTGACGCTGTTCGTCGAGTCCGTCATATGCGTCATACTCGGCTACGGCGGTTATCTCGTCTACAAGGGACAGTTCAACGCGGGACAGCTCATCGAGTACATGAGCTACTTCAACGCGATAGTATGGCCAATAATGGCGGTGTCGGAGCTCATCGACATGACGAGCCGCGGCAAGGCGTCGCTTTCACGCATAAGCGAGCTTCTTGACGCGAAGGAGGACGTCGTCGACAGACCTGACGTCGAAAGGCTCGAAAACGTGCGCGGCGACATTGAGTTTTCACATCTCACGTTCCGCTACCCCGACGGTGAATACGACGCGCTGTCGGACGTATCGTTTGTGATACATGCGGGCGAGAGCGTCGGTCTCGTCGGAAAAACGGGTTCGGGCAAGACGACGCTCGTCGATTTGATACTCCGCACCTACAACGTCCCCGACGGCACCGTTTTCATCGACGGTCACGACGTCAACTCCGTGCCGATACACGACGTGCGCGACGCGTGCGCGTATGTGCCGCAGGACAATTTCCTGTTCTCGGATACGATAGAGAACAACATCGCGTTCTCGCGCGACGTTAAATCGCGCGGCGAGGTCGCGTCCGCCGCCGTCCTCTCCGACATCGACGGCGACATACGCGCGTTCTCCGAAGGCTATGACACCGTGCTCGGCGAGCGCGGCGTGACAGTCTCGGGCGGTCAGAAGCAGCGCATATCTATTGCGCGCGCGCTAATGAAGGACGCGCCGATACTCATACTCGACGATTCCGTCTCCGCCGTCGACACCAAGACGGAAAAGACGATACTCGACAATCTCGTAAAGACGCGCGCGGGCAAGACCACAATACTCATCGCGCACCGCGTTTCCACCATAGAGCGCATGGACAAGATAATATACATCGAGGACGGACGCGTCACGGCGATAGGTCCGCACGCGGAGTTGTGCGAGACGTGTCCAGCATACAGAAACATGGTCGAACTGCAAAAGTTAGAGGAGGAAGGGGGCGAGCGCCTTGCGTGAATATCTGCCTGTACTAATCGTCGGCGCGATAATCGGCGTGTTCGCCGTCATTTTCACCGCCGCGTACATAACGCTGAAGCGGCGCGGTCAGGCCGTCACCTTCGACCGCAACATGCCCGACGGCGAAATAATGCGCCGTCTTATAAAATACACGCGCCCGTATTGGAAGAGCTTCCTCGCCGTGCTCGTCATAATGGTAGTTTCGATAGCTTACGACATCGTATCGCCCATTATCGTCGGCGACATAGAGGAGCTGATACAGGGCGGGTTTGAGCTGCGGACGCTGTTCGTCTACGTCGCCGTGTACGCGTCGATACTCATAGTTTCGATGGTATGCACGTATTTCCAGTCCATAATCCTGCAAAAGACGGGGCAGAAGATACTGTCCGCGCTGCGCATGGACCTGTTCACCCACATCGAGAGCCTGTCGCATGAGCAGCTCAATCAGATACCGGTCGGCAAGCTCGTCACGCGCGTAACGAACGACACGAACGCTATCTCGATGATGTTCACCAACATCCTTGTCAACATGATACGCAACGTGTTCGTCATCTCCGGCGTGCTCGCCGCGATGCTGATGCTCAACTACATGCTGACGCTGATGATACTCTGCTTCATCCCGTTCCTCGTGTGGTTCACCATAATCTTCCGCACGTTCACGCGCCGCGTGTTCCGCACCGTCAAGGACCGCACGACAGACATCAACACGTATCTGTCCGAGAATCTCTCCGGCATGAAGATCACGCAGATATTCAACCGCGAGGACGCTAAGATGGCGGAGTTCGGCGAAAAGAGCCACGCTCTTATGCGGGCGAAGAGCCATCAGATACTCGTGTTCGGCATATTCCGCCCGATGGTGTATATGCTCTACATCTCGTCGGTGCTGTGCCTTCTTTACCTCTGCGGGCGCAGCTACATCAAAGACGTGACGTTCCTCGGTCAGTCGATCGACAGTAAAACGCTCGTGACGTTCTACATGTACATATCGAAGTTCTTCAACCCGATACAGACGCTCGCCGAGCAGTTTAATCAGCTCCAATCCGCGTTCGCGTCGGCGGAGAAGATATTCTCCGTATTCGACATGGAACCGGCGCTCGTCGACGAGCCTGACGCAATCGAACTCGACGACATCAAGGGAGAAATAGAGTTCCGCGACGTGTGGTTCTGCTATAATCCGGGCGAGTGGGTGCTGCGCGGCGTATCGTTTCACGTCATGCCGAAGGAGACGGTCGCGTTCGTCGGCTCGACGGGCTCGGGCAAGACGACGATCCTCTCGCTCATATGCCGCAACTACGACATACAAAAGGGGCAGATACTCATCGACGGCATCGACATAAAGCATATAAAGATATCGTCGCTGCGCCGCAGATTCGGTCAGATGCTGCAAGATGTGTTCCTGTTCTCGGGCACGATACGCTCGAACATAGTGCTGCGAGAAGAGTCGTTCACCGACGAGCAGATAATGCAGGCGTGCCGCTACGTCAATGCGGATAAGTTCATCGACCGCCTCGACGGCGGACTCGACGAGGTCGTGCGCGAGCGCGGCAACAACTTCTCCGCCGGTCAGCGTCAGCTTCTCTCGTTCGCGCGCACGATCCTGCACCGTCCGTCCGTGATGATACTCGACGAGGCGACCGCCAACATCGACACGGAGACGGAAGTTTTGATACAGGATTCGCTTGAAAAGATGAAGAACATCGGCACGATGCTGATTGTCGCGCACAGACTGTCGACGATACAGCATGCCGACAACATAATCCTGCTCTCGCACGGCAAGATAGAGGAACAGGGCACGCACCAGGAGCTTCTGCACCGCCGCGGCCGCTACTATCAGCTCTATATGCTCCAGTTCGACAAAGGCACCGCGGCGTCGTAAGATAATAGTCAAGACCACCGGCCGTGCCGGTGGCTTGCACAGCTGGCGGGGGACCGGGCCGAGCTGGAC
>CANQMJ010000144.1 GCA_947624945.1 uncultured Clostridia bacterium
TTGACTGCCCTTGCGACAGTCTTCTTTGTCATGCACTTTTTTCTCTTCGGCTATTGTGCTTTTGTTTCAAACTTGATCCTCCCTAAAGTAAATTGAGAATGATTGGTTCATAACAAGTTCCAATCATAATCCCGGATATGACTGCCCCCGTTGAATTCAAACGTATTGCGCTTCATCACAGATAAGTTTCCCTTGACAACTGCGGAGTATTGATGTATCATATTTGATACAAGTGTATCGCACGTAGCGACAAATGTCAATATCTGCGGCAAAAATGGGACAAACGGGAGGATTATGTATCATGGAAACCGGCTATGTAGTAGAGAAGATCACAGACGGACTGCTGGATCTGATGAAAGAAAAACCTTTTGAGGAAATAACAGTCAGTGATATTGTTCGGAGAGCCGAGGTGGGTCGGGCCTCCTTCTACCGTCATTTTGACACAAAAGAAGCGGTGATGCGTCATCACTTAGCGATGCTTTTGAAAGAATGGGGCCGCGAATTTGAAGCCATTGGAAAACCGGAGGAATTGATGCCAAGTCTGCTGCGACACTTTTATGGTCATAGAAATTTCTATCTGCTGCTTCATCGCTGCGGAATGAATCATTATCTTCTTGAGGCGATCCGAGACACAATGGAATTGGACAATAAATCGGATGACGAAGTGTTTCCCTTAAGCTGCTTTGCAGGGGGACTATACGGTCTGGTGGATGAGTGGATGAGACGAGGAATGGTCATTTCACCGGAGAAACTGAGTCCTGAATTTATGTGGTTTATTAAATGAGAAATCTATATTTTTATTATATCTTTGTATTTGTGAAAAATTTGAGGAGGTCGCTACCGGAATCAGGCATTCCCCGTTTCATCCATTCGATCATCCGGCCGAATATCCCATATGCCCAAAACGATTTCATGTATGCTGCAATGTTTGCCGTTTCGGGAGAAATTTTAATGGCGTTAAGAATCGTTTCCTGCATGATCTAGATCATTCCCGCATGATAAAGAATGGTATAAAACTCTTTATGTGTTCTGTGAAAATCAAGATGAAACCGCAAAAGATGCATATAACAGATGATAGCGTTCATAAAGCAAAGGATAAGCTGCTGAACAGAATAATACAAATTATCCCGTAAATTGACGATTTACATCATTCGTTAGGTTTCCCTGTGTACTAATCACGGTGTTCACGCTGACGCGCGTATACCGCATCCGTCCCGCAGGGCAGGGAGTGTGTAGATGAGTGCATATAAGATACTATGGTTTATGTGTCTCGTCTTCTCTTTCCCGATATTATTTTTTCCTATGGGAAGTTCACTGCACCCGGCGCGATGACAGGTGGCACCTTCCACCAAGACGGCATAAATGCCTCTTGGCGGCGTGTGTCTTTTTCTTTTCGTCAGAGCGTCCGGAGCTTGAAAAGCAGGCTGCTCTTGCCGCCTTTTTCGCGGTAGCGCTGCTCGGATTCAACGAGCCCTTCACGGCGGAGATCGTGAAGAGCTCGTCTGACCGTTGATTCCGACAGCTTAAGATCGCGCGCTATCGTCGGTATCGCGGGCCAGCATTCGCCGTCCTTGTTCGCGCGATCAAAGAGGTATACATACACCGCCACGGCACGGTGCGGAAGATCTGAGCGGTAGAGAAAATCAAGACGGCTCACCCGACTGCTCGCTTTCGTTCGTCCTGAGACTGTTGCCGCCCGGTGATATTTTCTCTTTCTTCTTCGGCGACTCATCCATGACCATGCTTTCGCTTTGACCGCGCGAATCGGCAGTGTCGCGCTTTTTCGGTTCGGGATCAGGAATCATACTCATCCCGTATTTCCGTATGATCCCGTCAACGATCTCATTTTTGTCCGCATATTTGACAATACGGTTGCCGTGTTCCGCGACTGTGTACGGATGCTCTTTGTCAAACTCTATTGCCCATTTGAAGAAAAGTTTGAGCTTGACCTTCATCGGATGCTCGCCCGTTTTCATCACGATAAACTGTCCTTTGGGCAGGCTTTTCAGTTCATCCGGCGTCATAAGCGGACGCTCTATCATCTGAAGCGACTGCGTCGGATCGTTTTTTCCGCGCGAGACGGAGCCGGACAGGACTGTCCTGCTGCCGAGAGCTTTTGACAGCCTCTCTGCCGACGAACTGTTAGGGGCGAATCCGCCGAACAGCGTGAGCTGTGTGTTGTCGACGATTATCTCGGAGCCTTCCTTGCCGTAGTTTTTGTCAAGTTGAGCAAACGACTGTATGATCGGCACGATTTGAAGTCCGCGTGAACGAGAAGCAGAGAACATCATCTCGGCGGATTCTATCTTCGGCAAGGTACCGAACTCGTCGCAGAAGAATATGCAGCGATTCTTCAAGCGTCCTTTGTTCTCGTCCGCGACCGACAATATCTCGCGGTAAAGCTGCTGTATTATGAGCGATATCATAAAGAACATATTCGGGTTTTCCTCCGGCATCACGATGAATATAGCAGACTTCTCGGAGCAGAAGCTTTCCGCGTCTATCTCTGTGTCGAAGCAGAGAAGCTGTTCAAGCTCCGAATCGAGGAACGCATTCAACCTCGACAATGCCGTCGACATGACGGATGCCATCGACTGCTCCGAGCTGTTGAGCGCCGCTCCCGCGTACCACCTCGCCTTATGATCGGGCGGCAGAAGCTCCATGAGCTGTTGGAACTGATTCTTGCCTTTCTTCTGTGACGGAGCGAGAAGCTCCTGTATAACCTTAAATACGGAGACGATATGCCTCTTTGCGGGTTCGCAGAACTCCGCGACGAGCAGTATCGTTGCTGTCAAAAGTCCCTCGGCCGCATCGTAGAAGTACGCATTTTGCCCGAAGCTGCTGCCGTCCATGCCCGACAGGATTATCGTCTTGGATATGATCTTTGCATATTTCTCCGCCTTTAACTTGTAGACGAGCATATCGTGATCTTCCGCATATAAGTCCGTGTACTTGTTGACAAGATGTAAAAGATTATTCCCGCATGAGCGCGTCGGATTGCGCAGATCTATCACCGACACCTTGTATCCGTATCCTTCCGCGATCGTTCCATAGTTGCGGACTACGTCGCCCTTCGTGTCCGTCGACAGAAACGACATCCCGCTCGCGCAGGCATATTCGATGCAGGGGTACAGCCAGTACGCAGTCTTACCGACGCCTGCCGCGCCTATCATGAGCGCGTGAACGTCGCCGGTATCGACGAGCGCAGTCGTGCTGTCACCGTGTCCGACGCACCCGACGACGATCCCCTGCGGTAGAGCTTCATCGGCTTTATGTTTTTTCGGCTTGCCCGATACAGACGGTACAAGCCCGTTCGCCGCCTGCTTGCGCCATCTCTGAGGCGTAAACGGGATATGCCTGTACGTCCGCCGTATTTCCGATTTTGTCGCCCATCGCGCAGTCCCGTGCTGTCCGTCGCCGACCGTGCGCGACTTTATACCGTTAAGCGTGTTGTTCTGCGACGCGAATATGATAATCGCAAGGACTGCCGCCATAGCGCCTGCGGCGACTATGAGAACTGTAATTCCCGACATTCGTCACCGCCCGTATTTGTCAAATCCTCGTTCCAGTCCTTGTGTTTCGGAACAAGAATACTTGTGGTCACCCCTTTTGTCACGAACAGCTTGTCGCTTATGCGACGCTCCGCCGACTGTCCTGCCGCGTCGTTGTCAAGGCATAAAAACACCTCGTTTATGTCGGGACGGTCGTTCAGAAACTGAAAAAGCACCCTGTCCGCAACGGAACAGGCTGCCGCATAATTGTGTTCGTACCATTTGTTTTTATGCATCGAAATAAACGACATCATATCGATCGGCGCTTCAAACAGATAGAGCCGATCGCTCGTCCCTCTCCAGTTGAAGCTGTATTCGGGTTCGCTGCCCGGAACGCTGCACTTGAACGTACTCGACGATCCCGTGCCTCGCATATGAGCATGGCGCGGTGTGCCGTCCTTGTCGTACCCCACGAACACGGCATTGTGATGCTCTGCCGACTCATATATGAGTCCGCGCCGCGCGAATTCGCAGATGATGTCCCGGTCGATGCCGCGCTGCATTAGCAGATACGCGAACGCCCGGCGCATATTGTCGTTCTTTTTCGGCAGCACAAATTCGGGTTTTGGAGCCAAATCACGCTCCGTTTGTACTGTGGAGATCGCCTGCGCAGTCCCGCCGCCGAGCAGAAGCATTACTGCCTCGGCATATGACTTGTCGAAATATTTCTTCACGAAACCGACTGCGTCGCCGCCTTGCTGCTCGTAGTGGCTGAACCAAAGGTTTCCGCGTATCAGCACCTTATCGGCACCGTCGCGCCATTCGTATTGATTGCCAACGCGCTTTAAAGTTTCACCTTGTGCAGTCAAAAACTCCGCTATGTCAGCGCTGTGAGCTTGTTCTTTTTGTTCGTTTGTGAATCGGATATATCTTGACAATAATTTACCTCCAAATAAAAAATCCCCGTATAAACGAGGAAAGAAAAACCGCCGGCTTACGGCGGTTTTGATCTGTTCTTTTATGTCAGTCCTTTTCAAATTTCTCAGCATATCTGCCCTGACACAGCTGCTCTATCATTTGCAAAGGCCAAACGTCCGACGGATAAACTTCCGTTACGCCGTTTGCTTTTTGAATGATCTTGTGTGGTTCACCCTCTGTGCGGTCACGCGAATTGTCGTACACATAAAGCTCGTCACACAGTTCAATAAGCCTCGGAAACAGCTTCAGCGATCTGCAATATCGCTCGACAACTTTCTCGGGCGGGACATCGTTTCCGTTCCACCTGTTGCGCTTTATTACCCTTTCGACATTTATCTGCGGGTCTGTCGTCAGGACAAATATACACGCTATCGAATATCCTTTTTCCTTTGCCTTTTCCATCAAAATATAGTTTCTGTCTGTCGAAAGAAGCGTTTCAAACGTAAAATCCATACGTTCGGATAGAAGATATTTTCTTGTTGCCTCGGCTGTTCTCGACGCTTCGAGCGATGTACAGCCGAGTTCAGTCTGTATTTCGTCCGCGTTTACATAGTGTCCGATAACGTGAAATTCGGACGTGATCGTACTCTTTCCCGATCCGTTCGGTCCCGCAAACACGAGCATTATCGGATTGCGCGCCGTGTCATTCATCTGTTTTTACGGTTATAAGCTTGTTCGTTTTCGGGTCGATATAGCAAAAATGCTTCGGGCGTCCGCTGTTGTCTTTATCGGTAACCGCTTTTTTTACGGCAAAGTCAAGCTCTTTCGGATCGATCAGCGTCCCGCTCGAAGGAGCCACAACGTCGAACGGGAATCCGTTTTCCGCGACGAATCTTTTTAAGAATACGTTTATCGCCGTGCTGAGCGGGATCCCGATCAGGTCGGCGACGGTTTCCGCCTGATGCTTCAGTTCGTCATCCAGTCTTGTTGATACGGTAGCCATATATATCACCTCAAATTGATTGTGTTCTTTGCTCCGCTTTTATTATACGGCATATCCGTCATTTTGTCAACAATAAAATGCAGTTGAAGCACATTTGCATAGTGTATGTTTGTCAATGAAGTGTTACAAAGAAATTATGTAAAAACTCACGAGGCGAGAGCCAGCCGAGAGGACGCATGGGAAAGTTGTTGTATCGGTAGCTGTGAACAGCGAGCTGCTTTTTGAAATCGTTGAAAGAGAAGAATTTGTGGGCAGCGTAGAAGTATTCGTTGTCTTTGCGGTGTGAGCGCTCGACCTTGCCATTGTGGCGTGGAGTGTAAGGTCTGATGAGCTTGTGCTTGATGCCGCGCTGTTCGAGGCGCGCCTCGAACAGCGTGGGCGTTGGACGCGCCTGCTGCAGCAGGCGCTTGGTGAACTCCGCACCGTTGTCGGTCTGAACACACTCG
>CANQMJ010000145.1 GCA_947624945.1 uncultured Clostridia bacterium
GGATAACCGGCGCGAGAGTTCAAATCTCTCCTTCTCCGATATAGCAATGCACAACATATAGCGGTTTATATGTAAAATCTCCGCTGTATGTTGTGCTTTTTCTTTGCCCGATAATTGCAGTACCCCTTATCGTATTCGGAACGGACTGTGTGAGGCTCCATTTGACCTACGGTCAAATGGAGCCTCACACACCGGTGCGCTCTCACTCATCATTTCCGAAAGAGAAAGGGTGAGCGCTGCTCACCCTTTCTCTTTCGGAGCGGGTGGGATTCGAACCCACGTGACGTTGCCGTCAAACTGATTTCGAGTCAGCCCCGTTATGACCTCTTCGATACCGCTCCGTATTCAGTTGCTTACATATTATCGCACACGGCGGCGCGATTGTCAAGACTTATTTTTGCTTTCGAACAATATTTTTGCGCGAAATCACCTCGCCGCACGCGCGCTATGCGCTCGGTCACTTGTCCTCGCCGTTCTTTTTGCCGGACGTTATCTTATCGAGTATCGCCGTGAACGCGATGATGACGCCCATCACGATAAATATGCCCAGCATACCGAGACCCATATAGCGTAAATTTTCAACAAAATTCATCGGTGTGAAATTCATGACACCCCTCCTATATAGTATAAGTTATTGTACGATCACTGCGGCGAAAAACGCAATTCGCCGCGCATTATTTCAGGAAAAATCCGAGTATCAGACCGCCCGCGATGACGGACGCTATCTGACCGGAAGCGTTCACTCCCATAGCCTGCATAAGGATGAAGTTGGACGGGTCCTCCTTGAGCGCCATTTTGTGGACTACGCGTCCCGACATCGGGAACGCCGAGATGCCCGCCGCGCCTATCATCGGGTTTATCTTGTGACCGTCTTTGAGGAACAGGTTCATTATTTTCGCGAATATGACGCCGCCCGCCGTGTCGACGATGAAAGCTATGAGTCCGAGACCGATTATGAGCAGCGTGTTGACGGTCAGAAATTCCGCCGCCTGCATGCGGAGCGCTATCGTGATGCCGAGGAATATCGTTACAAGATTTGCAAGCACGTTCTGCGCCGTATTTGACAGCGAATCGAGCACGCCGCATTCGCGTATCAGGTTGCCGAACATCAGAAATCCCACGAGCGCCGCAGAGTCGGGAGCAATGATGCCCGCGATAACGGTTATCACTATCGGGAACATGATCTTCGTCTTCTTCGACACCTCATGCTCCACGTACGGCATGCGTATCATGCGCTCCTTCTTCGTCGTCAGCGCCTTTATGACGGGCGGCTGTATTATCGGAACGAGCGACATATACGAGTACGCGGCGACCATTATCGCGCCGAGATACTTCGAGCCGAGCTTCAGCGCCACGACGATCGAGGTAGGGCCGTCTGCGGCGCCTATTATCGCTATCGACGCCGCGTCGTTGATGTCGAAGAACATGGACGCCGTGCAGAGCGTGAAGAATATGCCGAACTGCGCCGCCGCGCCGAACAGCATCAGCTTCGGATTCGACAGTATCGGCGAGAAGTCGCACATCGCGCCGATGCCGATGAACAGTATCAGCGGGAACAGCTCGTTTGCGATGCCGGCGTCGAACAGGGTCTGCAGCGGTTCGAGCGCGCCCGACATAGGCAGGTTGACGAGTATCGCGCCAAATCCTATCGGCAGAAGCAGCGTAGGCTCCATGTCTTTGGCGATCGCCAAGTAGATGAGGATGCCGCCTATCACCCACATGACCACCATCTGCCATGTGATATTGAGCAGATTTTCGTAAAGTATTTCCATATATAAAGCTCCTTACGGATATAATTTACTAATGAAAAAAGACCGCTGCGGGCACGACGAAAACACGTATCCCACAACAGTCTTGCCGTCACGGCGCAATACCGCGCCGTTTATGCCCGGGCGGGACGTGCGCATATGCGCACATCCGTACTGACGCCCGCAGCCGCGTTTCCGCCGGCTACTCCCTGTACGTACTTATTATAGAATAAAATGCTTTATTTGTCAACCGTTTTTTGAAAAATCCTTCGCAAACAGAAGCAGCACGCTGCGCTCGTTTTCAACACGTCCCGTTATGACACCCTCCAGCAGCGCGTCGAGGACTTCTCCCATGCGTCTGCCCGCAGGTATCCCGATACCGATCAGGTCCGCGCCCGTTATATCGAGCATACGCACGTTCACGCACTCGCCGCGCGCCTCCATCTCACGCAGGCGCAATATAACCGCGTCTGCGTCCGCCGCGTCCATGCGCCCGCACAGCGACATCATCTCGACCGTGCGCACCGTGTCGTCGTAGCTGTGGCTGCGCAAAACGCGCCGCAGACCGACGTCGTCCGTATCGAACCCGCGCGCAAGCTCGAGCGTGCTTTTGACCGACGCGTACAGCTTTCCCTCGGGTTTCAAACGCGCGAGCGCCGGCAGCGACGACAAGTCACCGAGCAAAAGCGCAAACCGAAGCGCGAGGTCGCAGCGCGAGCGTGAAATCGCGTCCACAGTCGCCTCCGTTACCGATATCTCCGGCATGACGACCTCTATCACGTCCGAAAACTCACCTGTCACAGACGGTGCGCCGCCGCCCGTCAGCATGCGGCGCAACTCGGACAGTATACGCTCCGCGGATATGTTGGAGAGCAGCGACTTTTTTTCATGTATCGCCGCCCGCGTCGCGTCCCCGACAGTGAATCCGAGACACGACGCGAACCGCAAAGCGCGCAGTATGCGCAGCCCGTCCTCGTCGAACCGCGCGGCGGGCTCGCCGACGCATTCGATAACGCGACGCTCGATGTCGCGCCGTCCACCGAACAGATCGCACAGTCCGCGATGCGGGCTGTACGCCATCGCGTTTACGGTGAAATCGCGCCGCGACAGGTCGTCGGCGATGTTAAGCGAGAACGTCACGCTCGACGGGTGGCGGTTGTCGAGATATTTGCCGTCGGTGCGGTACGTGGTTATCTCGAGCGGCTCGCCGTCGACGAGAACGGTCACAGTCCCGTGCTTAATGCCCGTCTCGATGAGGCGGAAGCCGCAAAACGTCGCCTCGATCTCGTCCGGCGTCGCCGACGTCGTTATGTCGTAGTCGTGGGGCAAAACGCCGCGGCAAAGGTCGCGCACGCATCCGCCTACGGCGTATGCTTCAAACCCCGCCGCCTCGAGCATATCGAGCGCGAGCGTCACCGTATCCGGCAATCGGAACATACCGACGTCCTCCTTTGTAGTAAAAATTTTTGCAAAAGAGTGGGGGCTTGAGGGAGAGGAAAAACTTTTTTCATTTGCGAGGAACCTTTTTGTAGAAAGTTGGGAGTTTTGTCGCTTACGCTCCAAACCTCCTACACTTTTCGCTTTGCGAAAAGTGTGGCAGCTCCGAGCGAAGCGAGGAGATGCTCTCCTCACAAAAGCGGACCAAATCTGATTATCTTAAGTACGCACTGAAAATACTGTTCTCGTTTAACTACTAAAAACAAAAAGTAGTAAAAGTTCTTGAAAGGAAAGGGGGTATCTCGCCGCTGACGCGTCGAGCTACTACACGTTTTCGCTTCGCGAAAAGTGTGCGGTGCGTAGGGAAGGAAAACTTCTTTCAAGAAGTTTCCCTTCCCTCCGCGTTAAACAAAATCCCTCACCCCAAATACCGGCACGCGGCGAGGGCGGCGGCGGCGCCGTCGGCGACAGCGGTCGCGATCTGGCGCACCGACTTCGTGCGGCAGTCGCCGGCGACGAAAACGCCGGGCGTCTCGCAGAAGCAGGACTCGTCGGAGAGGATATAGCCGCCGTCATCGAGGGAGGTCACCGACTCGAACGGCTCGTTTTTGGGCGCAAGCCCGATCGCGACGAACGCGCCGTCGCAGTCGATGCTTTCGCGCGCGCCCGTGTCCGCGTGCTCGATCACGAGCCCGCCGAACGCGCCGTCGGCGGCGGGCTTGACCTCCGCCACAGTGACCGAGCATATCACGTCAACGTTATCGCGCGATGCGATCGCGTCGCGGAGCGCCTGCTCGCCCGTCAGCGTCGGCAGATTTTGCAGTATCGTGACGTGCGCGCATACGTTCGACAGCATCAGCGCCTCCTGCAGCGCCGAGTTGCCGCCGCCCACGACGGCGACGTCGCGTCCGCGGTAGAATGCGCCGTCGCATACGGCGCAGAACGATATCCCCGCGCCGATGTGGGCGTCCTCGCCCGGCACGCCGAGATGGCGGTGCTCCGCGCCAGACGCGATTATGACGGCCCTCGCTTCGTATACGGCGCCGCTCTCGCACTCGACGCGCTTATAATACTCCGGCGCCTCGCCGTCGGTGACGCGCGTCACTTCCTCGACCTCTATCTCAACGCCGAGGTCGAGCGCCTGACCCACCATCCTGTCCGCGATCTCGGCGCCCGATACGGACGGTATGCCCGGATAATTGTCTATCTGCGGCGAATACGTCATCTGACCGCCGAACGCGCCCTTCTCCAGTATCAGCACGGACTTCTCAGCCCGCCGCGCGTATATCCCCGCAGTCAGCCCCGCCGGCCCCGCGCCGATTATAATTATATCTGTCATAAGTTTTTGGGGGAGAAGGAAACTTTTTATAAAAAGTTTCCTTCTCCCCCAACCCCCTCATCTTTCAAAAATTTTTATTGACTTTTTTATTTTTAGAAAAACAAACGAAAACAATTATTTCAGGGATAGCTTAAGATAATCAGATTTGGTCCGCTTTTGGCGAGGGTAGGGGGCACCTTTTACCAAAAGGGGCCCCAACATTCGAAAGTTTCCCTCTACTTAACCCTTACCCCTTCGCGGGTTCGCCGGCGATGAAACGCTTGATGTTTGCAACGCCCGCATACTTTTCGACTTCGCTGCCGCGGACGGTGACGAGCGTCGGCGCCTGACGGATGCCGAAGTCCGTCGTCAGCTCGCGGTTCTCTTCCGCGAGGAATTTTTCATACGCAATACCGGCGCGGTCAAGAAGCGACACCGCTATCTTGCAGTTCGGGCACGTCGCCGTCGTGAACAGATAAATATCTGCATTGTCGGCATCGTGCAGATTCAGCTTGACCTGCTCATCGACAGCGACCGGCGTCGACGCTGCCTGCGGCACGGATTGCTCGACAAAACCCGTCACGTCGTATTCGAGCCTGTCGCGGAACTCCTGCGCCTTGCCCTCGTTCCAGTTGCGGACGGGACGGTAATATCCCGTGATACGGCTGTATACCTCCGTCTCGGCTCCGCACTCGGGGCACTCGAAATGCTCGCCCGAAATGTAGCCGTGCTCGGGACAAATAGAATACGTCGGCGACATCGTGTAATACGGCAGCTTGTAATTTTCCGCTATCTTGCGCACGAGCGCCGCCGTCGACTTCCAGTCGGGGAGACGTTCGCCGAGGAACGCGTGGAACACGGTCCCCGACGTGTACAGCGTCTGAAGCTCGTCCTGAATGTCGAGCGCGGAGAATATGTCGTCCGTGAAGCCGACGGGCAAGTGCGAGCTGTTCGTGTAATACGGCGTCCCGCAGCGCTCGTTGGCGGTGATTATGTCTGGGTACTGCTCCTTATCGTGCTTTGCGAGCCTGTACGCGGTCGCCTCGGCGGGCGTCGCTTCGAGATTAAAGAGGTCGCCGTACTTTTCCTGATAATCGGACAGACGTTCGCGCATGTGATTGAGCACGTCCTTTGTGAACTGCTGCGCGCGCGGATCCGTCATGTCGCATCTGAGCCAGTTTGCGTTGAGGCATGCCTCGTTCATGCCGACAAGCCCTATCGTCGAGAAA
>CANQMJ010000146.1 GCA_947624945.1 uncultured Clostridia bacterium
GAGAAAGTCCCCCTTGTCAAAAACCTATTTGTAGGTGTGAAAGACGTCACCACGTCAGGTGTGCAAAGGTAGCTGCCAGTAGGTACAGACTGCATAAACATCCGCGGTGAGCGGAGAAACCAGTTTTGATAAAGTTTTGTTGACTACGTGTAAAGAAAAAATATTCACACTAATTTGTGAAAATCGCTTGACAAATCACGAAAAATGTGGTATAATATAGGAAGATAAAGGAGATGAGGTGAGTTGCTGTGTGCGTAGACTCGGCGGGGGAGTCTGCGATGTGCGGCGGACGGCGGCGGTTTCCGCTTCGCGGAAAGCGCACAGCGCAACGGGAAACTGTCACTTTGCGCCATACCGCATATAATGTCCGTGAAAGCTAACGAAAGGAAGCAGGAAATGGACAACAGCATAAGCATAATAGGCGAGGCGCCGGCGGGCTACAGCGGCGTCGGATACCTCATAGTGCGCGTATTCACGGCGCGCGGCGCGATACCGGTCGCGGGCGCGCTCGTGACGGTATCGTATTCGGACAGCAAAATGCCGTCGCCGTACGCGGTCTTGACGACGGACCGCAGCGGGCGCACGCCGAAGTTGGCGATGCCGACGCCGCCGGCGTCGCTGTCGCTCGAGCCGGCGGAGGCGGGCGGCGTCGCGGAGCCGTACGGGCTATATAACGTAAAAGTTGCAAGAGAGGGCTTTTACGGACTTACAGACCTCAACGTCCGCATATTCGACGGCATAACGGCGATACAGGACGCGGACCTCGTCCCGCTCGCCGAGGGACTGCCCCGCCGCAGCTCCGGCAGCGATATGATCGTCGACGAGAGCGGCGGAAAGGGGGGCGGGCTTTGAACGACGCGCCGTCACTGAATCTGCCTTACATACCCGAGAAGATCACGGTCCACCTCGGCTCCCCGTCCGAGGATGCGGAAAACGTGACCGTCGACTTCCCCGCATATATCAAAAACGCCGCGTCGAGCGAGATATATCCGACGTGGCCCGAGTCGGCGCTCCGCGCCAACATTTATGCGATAATATCGTTTGCGCTCAACCGCATATATACGCAGTATTACCCGAGCAGAGGGTACGATTTCAACATCACAAATGACACATCGATCGACCAGTCCTTCGTGCCGGGGCGCGATATATTCGAGAACATAGGCGAGATAGTGGACGAAATATTCAACTCCTACGTGCGCAGGATGGGGACCGTCGAGCCGTATTTCACCCAGTACTGCAACGGCACGACGGTGACGTGCGACGGGCTGTCGCAGTGGGGGACCGTCACGCTCGCAAACGAGGGCAAAAACTCCGTCGAGATACTGCGCTATTACTACGGCGACGATATCGAGATAGTGTCCGACGTGCCCGTGACGGGACTCGACGACCCGTCGCCGGGCGTCGTTCTGCGGTTCGGCAGCACGGGCAACGAGGTCACGCAGATACAGGTGAGACTGAACAGGATATCGAAGAATTACCCCGCCATACCTAAAATTTCGCCCGTAGACGGCATATTCGCGGAGGAGACGGAGGCGGCGGTCAGGGCGTTTCAGTCGATATTCAATCTGACCGTCGACGGGCTCGTCGGGAATGCGACGTGGTACGCGATACAGCGCGTATACGCCGCCGTCAAACGGCTGAACGATCTCGCGTCCGAGGGCATCAGTCCCGACGAGGTGACGAATCTGTTCGTGCAGACGCTGTCGGAGGGAAACCGCGGTCGCGGCGTATACGAGCTTCAATATTTTCTCAATTTCATCGCAAATTATAACGAGAGCATACCGTACATAGAAGTCGACGGGATATTCGGGCCGCGAACGCGCGAGGCGGTCGAATCGTTTCAGCGGCTGTACGGGCTTCCGGACAACGGCGTCGTCGACATCGAGACGTGGGACGCCATATACCGCGCGTACAGGGGGCTGATCGAGTCATTGCCGCCCGACTATTTCTCGGGCATAACGCAGCCGTACCCGGGTTATCCCCTGCGGATAGGAATGCAGGTCGAGCCGGTGCGGTATTTGCAGGAATATCTGCGGCTCATCTCGACCGTGTACCCGGATATCCCCGCGCCGACGGTGTCGGGCATATTCGATACGACGACTCGTGACGCCGTCGAGGATTTCCAGCTTCGATTCGGACTCGACCCGACGGGAGTCGTTTCGAGCGCGACGTGGAACGCGATAGCGGCCGTGTACCGCGACATCTACGACGGGAACATGGCGTCGGGGACGCAGTCGCCGGGCGGCGAGCTTTCAAATGACGGCAGGGGGTGAAGGTAAAGAAAAATGAACACCGGAACTGACAGATACTACGACATAACGGACAGCGCCGACACGGTGCGGACGTTTCAGAAGATGCTGCGGTATATATCGGAGGCGACGGGCAATCTGCCCACGATAGGCGTCGACGGCGTATACGGCAGTGGCATGGAGGCGGCGGTGCGCGAATTTCAGGCGAGCCGCGGACTTCCCGTGACGGGACGCGTTGACGCGGCGACGTGGCGCGCGGTCGCGGAGGAGTACGAGGCGCTGCTGGCACAGAATTCGCCGCCGCTCGGGATATTGCCGTTTCCCAACATGTGCGGGTACAAGATACCGTGCGGCGAGAGGAGCAATCTCGTGCTCATACTCCAAATAATGCTCGACGCTTTGTGTTTCGTATACGACGATTTCGGCACGATACCGCTCACGGGCATATACGACGCGAAGACGGAGAGGGCGGTCAAGTGCTTCCAGCGGCGCAATCTCATGTGCGAGAGCGACTGCGTGGACAAACCGACGTGGGATGCACTTGCGCGGCAGTACAATATGCAGGTCGATGTTTCAGAATAAATAAATTCGAACAGTAAAAGGCGGGGAGAGCTTATTTGCTCTCCCCGCGGAACGGTGTATTGCGTATGTACTTTATCTTTCGTCGCCCCAGAAGAAGAGGGCAGTCGTGCCGGGGCCCGTGTGCGAGCCTATTGTGGTGCCTATCGAGTTGATGAGGACGCCGCCGTTTATGTGCGGGAACGATCCCTCGACCATCGACTTGACGGCTTCGGCGTCGCCTATGCACGCGGCGTTGCTTATGTAGCATTTATCGCTGTAAGCGGAGCCGCCGTCGGCGTGTTCGATCATCATCTGCACGCATTTGTCGATGGCGCGCTTCTTGCCGCGCAGCTTGTAAACGGGGACGAGCTTGCCGTCGCGCGAGACATGCAGAAGCGGGCAGATGGAGAGCATGCCGCCTATGACGCCCTCGATCTTTGAAACTCTGCCGCCTCTGACGTAGAAGGTCAGATCGGTGGAGAAGAACCAGTGGTGCAGACGCAGCTTGTTCGATTCAGCCCAGTCGCGGAGCGCGTCGATGTTCATGCCGGACGCGCGGAGCTCGGCGAGCTTGTCGACGAAAAGACCGTATCCGGACGACGCCGCGAGCGAGTCCACGACATAGAGCTTTCTGTCGGGGAATTTTTCAAGCACGACTCCGGCGGCCTGTACCGCCGAGTTATATGAGCCGGACAGTCCCGACGAAAAAGCGAGATGAAGGACGTCCTTGCCCGTCGACAAAAGCTCGGTGAAAAAGTCGACGTAGACGCCGACGGAGACCTGCGACGTCGATGTGGACGCGCCGTTTGCCATGGCGGCGTAGAAATCGTCGTAGGACATGGTGGCGCCGAGGTCGTCGGGATGCTCGACGCCGTCGAGCGTATAGTGGAACGGCAGACAGTGTACGCCGATCTCTGAAAGATGCGGCGCCGACAGGTCGCAGGTGGAGCAGCAGCTTATGATATAGTCGAAGCGGCTGTCGTCAACGGTCACGTTTGGAAGTCCCGCCATGGTGTGTCACCTCATTCGAGCGAAATGATGTATGGGTAAACGGGTTGATCGCCGCGCACGGAAACGACCTCGCAGTCGGAGCCGAGCGTTTCCTCGATGAGAGATACAACGGACTCAGCCTCGGCGTTCTTTGCGTCGGAGCCGAAGTAGACGGTGCAGAGCTCGGTGTCGGGGAAGGAGGCGACCATGTCGCGTATGCAGTCGGAGACGTTGTCGGCGGCGAATTTGAGCTGACCGCCCACAAGTCCTATATACTGGCGGCGCTTGACGGCGAGTCCGTCAATATCGGCGTCGCGCACGGCGCGCGTCACAGACAGCGTCGTGACGCCGGACATAGCCTCGCTCATGCACGTCGCGTTTTCCTCGGGCGAACGGGCGGAGTTGAACGCCATCATCGCGGACACGCCCTCCGGTATCGTCGTCGACTCGATGACGATGACGCGTGTGTCGTCGAGGATGTCGGCGGCCTGCTTCGCGGCGAGGATTATGTTTTTATTGTTGGGGAGTATGAACGCGACCTCGCACGGGACGGACGTTATGGCGCGGATGATGTCCTCGGCGCTCGGGTTCATGCTCTGTCCGCCCGATATGACGCTGTCCGCGCCGAGCTCGCAGAACAGATCCGACATGCCGTCGCCGGACGCGACGGCGAAAAGACCGTACTTTTTGCGCGGTTCGGGTTCATCTATGTGCTCGTGCCCGACCTCGGCGTCCGAAAGCTCCTGATGCTGGAGCCGCAGATTTTCGATCTTGGCGTCGCGCAGAACGCCGATGAAGGCGGTCTTTTCGAGTATCTCGACGGGGACGTCGGAGTGTATGTGCAGCTTGAATATCTCCTCGTCGTATGTCATAACGACGCTGTCGCCGACGGAGTCGAAGTAGGCGCGCAGCGCCTCGATCTCTTCGTCGGTGACGGCGGGGTCGCGGTCCATGAGGCACAGCGTCTCCCAGCCGAACGTGATGTCCTCGTCGGTGAACTCGGTGAAATCCGCGGACGCGTTCACGTTGACCGCGGGCGCATCCTTCGTCGCCGGCTGCTCGTGCGCGTCTATGACGTCGCCGTGGAGCACGCGGCGCATACCGTCGAGTATGCGGACGAAGCCGTAGCCGCCGGAGTCGACGACCTTAGCGCGGCGAAGGACGGGCAGCATTTCGGGCGTTTTCGCGAGTATGCGCTCCGCCTCGTCGTAGAATATGTCGAAAAGATGCGCGGCGTCGGACGTGTTGTAGTCGGCGGAGCAGCATTCGCGCATGACGGTGAGTATCGTGCCCTCGACGGGGTTGGCGACTGCTGCCGCCGCAGACTTCGCGCCCTCACGGAACGCGGTCTGTAGAAGCGCGGTGTCGGCTTCTTCGGCGCCTGCGCCCGCGAGCGCTCTTGCGACGCCGCGGAAGAACAGCGACAGTATGACGCCGGAGTTGCCGCGCGCGGCGCGCATCATGGCTTCCGCCGCGGCGACAAGTTCCCGCACGCGGGGCACGATCGCGCGGGCTTCCTCCGTGCCGAGTGAACCCGTCACGAAGTCCCGTTGCATATCCACGACGACGAGCAGTTTTTTCATAGATATTTTTTGAGCTCCTTGATGACGAGGTCGGCGATATAGCGGCAGCCGCGGTGGGTGGGATGTACCCCGTCCACCGAGAACTGTTCGGGCTTGATGTCCTGCGTGAGCCCCATGAAGATCTCGTCGAGCGGAATGAGGGTGAGCTCTTCGCGCTCCGCAATCTCCGAAATGACCGCGTTGAACTTGTTGAGTTCGGGGCGGAGACGGGGCTTGTCTTCCATGTTCAGAACAAAGGGTTGCAGGAGAAGAAGCTTTG
>CANQMJ010000147.1 GCA_947624945.1 uncultured Clostridia bacterium
CGGAAATGCTGCCCGAAAACGAGCGGCTCACCGTGAACGGCGAGGTCTTCATCCACTGGTACGACTGCATATCGGACTACATCCTCTGACGCGTGAAATTTTGTCCGCGTTGTGTTGACACCGCGCTCGAAACGTGGTAAAATCAACTTGATCGGTACGAAAACGGTACCGTCAACGATAAAACATAACGGAGGAAGTTTGATATGAAAAAGTGGAGATGCACCGTTTGCGGCGAGATCGTTGAGTCCGACGTAAGACCGGACAAGTGCCCGCTGTGCAAGGCTCCCGGCGAGAAGTTCGTCGAGGTAGTCGAGGACGAGATGACATGGGCTGCCGAGCATGAGGTCGGCGTCGGCAAGAAGCCGGAAGTCCCGGAGGAGATAATCGAAGGTCTGCGCGCCAACTTCAACGGCGAATGCACCGAGGTCGGCATGTACCTGGCTATGGCGAGAGTCGCTCACAGAGAGGGATATCCCGAGATCGGTCTTTACTGGGAAAAGGCGGCATACGAGGAAGCGGAGCACGCGGCTAAGTTCGCGGAGCTTCTCGGCGAGGTCGTGACCGACTCGACGAAGAAGAACCTCGAGATGAGAGTCGAGGCGGAGAACGGCGCGACTGCGGGGAAGTTCGAGCTTGCGAAGAAGGCAAAGCAGCTCAATCTCGACGCCATCCACGACACCGTGCATGAAATGGCTCGCGACGAGGCCCGTCACGGCAAGGCGTTCGCAGGACTGCTCAAGAGATACTTCGGCGAATGATCGCAAAACAAAAAGACATAGCAAAACGGGCGCCGAAAGGCGCCCGTTTTCGCTCCGTGCGGAGCGTTTAAGTCACATCGTGATGGTCGCGAATCTGAGCGCGAACAGCGCGGCGATGACGGTTACTGGGATGTCGGACTTCTTATATTTGCCGGTGCAGAGCGTGATGATGACATACGCTATCGCGCCGATGCCGATGCCGTTCGATATCGAATACGTGAGCGGCATCATGACGAGCGCGAGGAACGCGGGAACTGCGCTGCGCATGTCGCTCATATCGACGCTTGCAAAGCCCTTGAGCATCAGGACGCCGACGTAGATGAGCGCCGGAGCCGTCGCGCACGACGGAACTATCGACGCTATCGGGCTGAGGAAGAGGCAGCATGCGAAGCAGAACGCGGTGACGACGGATGTAAGACCCGTGCGTCCGCCGGCTGCGACGCCGGACGCGGACTCGACGAACGTCGTGCATGTGGAGGTGCCGAGAACTGCGCCGGAGACGGTGCCGATGGAGTCGCACATCATGCATTCGTTGACGCTGATCGGGTCGCCGTTCTCATCGAGCATATTCGCGGCGGAAGCCGTGCCGTAAAGTGTGCCTATCGTATCGAACATGTCGACGAGGCAGAACGTGACGACGAGCATGATGGCGGAGAATATGGCACCGATATCTGAACCGGAGAACGCGTCCTTCCATGCCTGCGCGTGGAATACGCCCGTGATTCCTATCTCGCCGAAGTCGCGGAACGACTGACCTATCTGCTCAAAATTGTAGTTCGGAACGCTCCATGTGCAGAGGTAGTAAAGAATGGTGACGGAAAAGATGCTGAGTATGACGGAGCCCTTTACCTTGAATTTCTCAAGTACGGCGATGATTATGAGTCCGAGCAGCGCAAGAAGTGCGGGGAGCGCGAGCTCGGCGAACTGACCGTTGTCGAGCGCGCCGTTGATGTCGACGAACTGTAAGAAAGTGAACTGGTTATCCTGGAGAATGCCTGCGTTTTTGAAGCCGATGAATGCGATGAAAAGACCGATGCCCGCGGGTATCGCCTTTTTAAGACATTCGGGCAGCGCCTTGGCGATCTTCGAGCGCAGTCCCGATACGGACAGTATCAGGAACACAAGACCGGAAACAAGGATGATGACGAGTCCCGACTGATATCCGCGGATAATTCCGTCACCCGAGTCGCCGTTAATGATATGCGGCAGGATGAACGACACGAAGAAGAAGGAGTTGAGTCCCATTCCGCACGCCTGAGCGAACGGCATCCTCGCGTAAAGCGCCATCAGCAGCGTGCCGACTACGGCGACGAGTATCGAGGCGACGTAAACGGCGTTCCATATCTGCTGGAACGCGGGGTCTGCGCCTTCCACGTTGTTGAAGCTCACGATCTGGTTCGGGTTCGTGACGACTATGTACGCCATCGCGAAGAAAGTCGTGAGTCCTGCGATTATTTCGGTGCCGACATTTGAGCCGCGCTCCGAGATCTTGAAAAACTTGTCCACAGCTTTTCTCCTTTGTCTCCGCATTAAGCGGATTATTTTACGCGAATATTATACATTATTTGTGAAAAAAAAGCAATAATAAATCTGCGATTATTGCGGGGTATTTGTCAAAAGCAGTCAAAAAGAGAGTGCGCGGGATTGAATTTTCTCACGCAACGCTGTATAATCTGTTTATACGAAGCCTTAACGAAGCGCACGGGGGAAAAACGCTATGCCGATACAGATAGTCAGAGCCGATATAACCAAAATGAAGGTCGACGCGATAGTCAACGCCGCGAACGAGACGCTGCTCGGCGGAGGCGGCGTCGACGGCGCGATACATAATGCGGCGGGGCCGCGCCTGCTCGAAGAATGCAGAAAACTCGGCGGATGCAGGACGGGCGAGGCGAAGATAACGAAAGGTTACAAGCTGCCGTGCAGATACGTGATACACACAGTCGGTCCCGTTTGGCAAGGCGGGGGACACGGCGAGCGCGAGCTGCTCGAATCGTGCTATAAAAGCTCGCTTATGCTCGCGGTGAAGTACAGGTGTAAAACAGTCGCGTTCCCGCTCATATCGTCGGGCGTCTACGGCTACCCGAAGGACCGCGCGCTTCGCGTCGCGATAGACACGATAAGCGCGTTTCTGCTTGATATCGACGAGATGACGGTCTACGTCGTGATATTTGACAAAGCGTCGTACACGATAGGCGAGAAGCTGTTCTCGGACATCAAATCGTACATAGACGACCGCTATGCGGACGAGCACTACGATGCGTCGAGCGTGCGCATGCGTCAGTATGAGGTCATGCGCGACGGTCGGTTCAACGTCGAAAACATCAATGCCAAGCGCGATAAAAAGGCGGACACGCAGAGCTTTGCCGATCCGATGCCGACTATGGCGGCACAGAGCGTACCGCTCGCAAAACCGCTTTCGCTCGACGAGGCGGTGAAGCAGCTCGACGAGAGCTTTTCCGAAATGCTCCTGCGCAAGATAGACGAGCGCGGCATGACGGACGCGCAGTGCTACAAGAAGGCGAACATCGACCGCAAGCTGTTTTCAAAGATACGCAGCGACAAGCATTACAGACCGTCGAAGACGACGGCGATCGCGTTCGCAATAGCGCTCGAGCTGCCGCTCGACGAGACGCGCGACATGTTGATGAAGGCGGGGTATGCGCTTTCACATTCGAGCAAGTTCGACATCATAATCGAGTATTTCATCGAACGCGGAAATTACAATATATTCGAGATAAACGAGGCGCTGTTCGCGTTCGACCAGAGTCTGCTCGGCGCATAAACCGCATATCATTGATACAGGGGGGACGATAAACAGATGAAGCGTAAAGACGACAAAAAGATACCGATACTGAAGAAGCTGAACGAGCTGCGGCCGGTCAACTTTTTGCTCCTGACTGCCGCGGGCGTTGTAAACGCCTTCGGCGTGACGATGTTTTTGTTTCCCGTTAAGCTTTACGACAGCGGCATATCGGGACTTTCGATGATGCTCGATCAGGTGACGCCGTCCGCGTTCACGCTTTCGCTGTTCCTTTTGCTTCTCGACTTTCCTATATTTTTATTCGGACTGAAAAAACAGGGAATGTCGTTCACCGTATATTCGATGTTTGCGGTCGCCGTGTATTCGCTGTCGTCGTTTCTGATAATGAATGTGCTGCCGATAGACCTCGAATTCGTCTCACCGCTCGCGGGGTCTGACCTTTTGCTGTGCGCCGTGTTCGGCGGCGTTATATCGGGCGTCGGTAGCGGACTCACGATACGGTTCGGCGGCGCCATCGACGGGCTTGACGTGCTCTCCGTCATCTTCGCAAAGAAGATAGGCATTTCTATCGGCACGTTCGTGATGATATTCAACACGCTTTTATACATAGTCTGCGGCATAGTCATAAACAGCTGGATTTTGCCGCTCTATTCTATCGTCACGTATTTTATCGGGTCGCAGACCGTCGATTTTATCGTCGAGGGGTTTGATCGGGCGATGTGCGCGATGATCGTGACGACTAAAGCTGACGCGATATCGGCGGCGCTGTCGGAGGTGTTCAAGTCGGGCGGTACGATAGTCAAGGCGACGGGCGGCTACTCGAAGGATGAAAAGCAGATAATATATTTCATAGTCAACCACTTTCAGATAAACAAACTTAAAAGGATAGTCACCGATATTGATGAGGGTGCGTTCATCTCGCTGCAAAACGTCGCCGATATCGTCAAAAAGCCGAGCTGATTTTTTATCGCGGACGCGTATTTGTCGCTTCAAAAGCGACCATCGGGACGTGATGCCGCCGTATAATATGGCTGTAAGGTCAAGGTGACGGGAACACCTCAGCCTGAAAGTTAAATTTTACGGAGGAACAACAAAATGAAAAAAGGACTCACGGAACTCGTATTCATACTCGACCGCAGCGGGTCGATGAGCGGACTCGAAGAAGACACGATAGGCGGCTTCAACTCGATGATAGAGAAGCAGAAGCGCGCGGACGGCGAGGCGCTCGTCTCGACGGTACTGTTCGACAACGAGAGAATAGTGCTTCATGACCGCGTCGATGTGCGCGACGTCGAACCTATGACGGAGCGCGACTACACGCCGCGCGGAAGCACGGCGCTGATAGACGCGATAGGCTGCTCGATACATCACATCGGCAACATACACAAGTACGCGCGAAAGGAGGACGTGCCGGAGCACACGATGTTCGTCATAACGACGGACGGCATGGAGAACTCGAGCCACATCTATTCGAGCGATGAAGTCAAGAAAATGGTGGAGCGTCAAAAGGAAAAGTACGGCTGGGAGTTTTTGTTCATCGGCGCGAATATCGACGCTGTCAACACGGCGAAGAATGTCGGCATAAGCGCCGACAGGGCAGTTAACTACCACGCCGACAGCCTCGGGACGACGGTCGTGTTCGACGCGGTGGCACAGACGGCGTGCAATATACGCGCAAACAAAGCCGTGACTGCGTCATGGAGCGACAGTATAAACAAAGACTACAACGGAAGAAAAAGCAAAAGATAAAACGATTCGAAAAAAGGACGGCTTTAGCATGTGTCCGTAAGAAAGTTTTGAGACATTATTTGATTACGGCACCTGTCAGACAGGATTGGTAAAAAAAGTATGGAGTATAGGTTCGGCTGCCTTGCTCCATACTTTTTTATTTGAGCGTATGCGCTTTTTCCGTCGGGGGGGACGGTCAGTAAAATCGAAGTCGGCTATGACCTTGTTTGGGTCAAGCGCGGGAAAGGAGGCAGGTAATATCGCAGTTTACGGCTATATCCGGGTCAGTACCAAGGAACAGAACGAGGACAGGCAGCTTGTCGCGCTCCA
>CANQMJ010000148.1 GCA_947624945.1 uncultured Clostridia bacterium
CCCCCGCGTTATTCGCCGTCGCCGACGAGTCGTTTAATATCATATCGTCTCCCGGCGGTGTATTTCCATACGGATGTAGTTTGAAAGCGCGGTTCCCCGCGCTTTCGAACGATATCGGGCGTATGCTCTATTTCGGGAAGCGGCAGATCGACCTTGACGGCACGTATACGCTCGCATATGACGATGCGTGCCGCGTATATGTAGTTTACGGTGACGGCGCGCCGCTTTCCGGCGCACAGTCGTTTGATGAAGAATATGACCGCGCCGTACAAAGCGGCTCGGGCAGTCTTTTGACAAGTCTTTACGAGCGCACAGTCGCATTTTGTCCGAGACCGTATCTGCGCGCCGTGTCCGAACAGCCGCTTCTGCCCATAATCGACGAATTCATGAACAAAGTCGCGCCGAACCTCCGCACGATAAGGCGCAGCATCATTTGCCGCGTCGGCGGCTCCGTCGACGAAGACTCCGCCGTGCTCACGGAGAGGCGCGAGTTCATTTTCGCGCTCGCCGCGATGTGCTCTTCCGTCGGATATGCGTCGCGCGGCGCGATCAACATCGAGGTCGAGCACTTCCGCTCGAATGCCGATATATGCGTGTCGGCGGATATTCGCGCCGGCATCGGCGGCGCGGGAGCAGCACTGTTCGGTCCGCGCGCCGCGGACGCGGTATTTGCCGTTCACACGCTTCGCGCGCTCGGTCACCGAGCGAAAATTGAAACGGACAGCGGCAGCGTCGCATTTTCGCTGTCGGCGCGTGCGAGCGCATATCACCCGAGCGAGCTCAAGCAGCGCCGCGGCACGCTTTTTGCGTCGCTGCCACTGTCAGCATATGAGCAGCACCGCGAGCATGATGAGCAGCTCGTCGTCTGCTCCGCTGCCGAAAAGTATGATGATAAGTCCGATGAGGATGATGTCCTCGGAGCTTATCCGTCCGAAAAGCTCCGATAACAACCCGCCCGTCTTCTTCTGCGCGGGTTTCGCCGACGCGGATACCGCAGGCGATGCAGGTGATGTAGGAGACGCGTGAGCCGCGTCCGCGTCACTGTACGCAGCGTCGGCGCTCCCGCGCGGCTCGGTCGTCTTTTCATTTTCGGCATTGTCGGGCTCGGCTTCGGTTTCAGGTTCGCTGTCTGTCCCCGTGTCCGCATCGCTTTCGAACACATATCCGCGTCTGAACATCTCCTCGGCGCGGCGAAGCTCTTCGTCGTTTCCGACGCCTCTCACAACTCCGTCGCCGTCGACGGCGACGCCGTGGTACTGATCCGGCACCTTCATATCGTCCGACGGACTCTTTCCGACATACATCAATTAAAGTCCCCCTTCCCCGCGCCCGAACAGCACGCCCGACATTTTGTTTACCTGCACCATCGCGTCCGCGGCGCGCTGCCGCGAATCTGAGAGGAACGGACGGAGCGCCAGAAGCAGATCCTCGCGCCGCTCCTGCGGCGTTATGTACGATACAGATACGTCCGCCGCGTCCGGCGCGCCGTCCGCCGCGTCAACATTTGCATTTGCGTCCGCCGCATCATCTGTATCGGCGCTTGCGGCGACGGCGTCGGGCGACGTCTGCGACGCCTCCGACGTCAAACTGTTCTGTAATTGCGGCTTTTGCTGCTGCATGGACGCAAACAGCGAGATGAGCGGCAAAAACTGCGGCAGCGCCGACAGTATGCCGCCGAGCGCGTCGTCGTCTTTTTTCGACTTCCGCGACGCCCCTATCGCCGACGCGCCCGCGATCAGTCCCTCGAGGACGGCGGGATTTGACAAAAGTCCCCCTATCGCGTCGACGAGAGGCTTATAGCTGACGCGGTCCCCGCTCATTTTCCTGTCCTTTTATACGAGTCGACTATCTCCATCGCGCGCTTTATGTCGCCGTCAGTCAGAGTCGAGAGCGCCGAGCGCAGCTTTGTCATGTCGCGCGGACGCGAAACGCCCGCGAGGTTTACGCCTCCCTGCGCCGCTATCATCTGTACCGTGCGCCAGAGCTGATCGTCGTTTTGGCGAAGGAGCCTGTCGACCGTGTTTTTATCAATTTTCATATTCGTTTCCTCACATACATATTGCAGAATAACGGTTTTTTGCCGTCTCAAGCTCATTATATGCGGCGGACGTCAAAAACGTACTCGCGGAGGCACTGTTTTTATGAAGCTGCTCGTTTTTTCCGATTCGCACGGAAACTCGTTTGCGATGAGAGAGGCGCTCGCGCGCAACCGCGGCACCGTCGATTATGCCGTGTTCGCCGGCGACGGTGCGGGCGAGTTTCTGTCGCTCGCCGCCGGGTTTCCCGATGTGACGTTTCGCGCCGTCGCGGGAAACTGCGATTTTTTGTCGCCGCTCCCGCTCGAGGAGGAGATCGACGCCTGCGGCGTGCGCATACTCGTCGTTCACGGTCACAAGTACGGGGTGAAGTTTTCGCGCACGCAGCTTTATCTGTCGGCGCGTGCGCGCGGCTTTGACGTTGTGATATACGGTCACACGCACGAGCGCGAGGAAAAATACTATCCCGCCGAGGGCGATTTTCATGCGGTGACTTTGTTCAATCCCGGCAGCGCGAAAAGCGGCGACTTCGGCATCATTGACGTCGGCGACGGCGGCGTTTTGTGCTCGCACGGAAATGTGTTCGATAGGTAATGGCGACGCCTCGCCTCATTTTTCGCGAAGCGAAGCCGCCGCCCAAATAATGGCAAAGTGCCGTCAGGCTTCCCAGTCTCACGTTCGCGCAACGTGCTCGTGCGCTGTTCGGCGCAATACGGCTGGACGGAGACACGACGCTCGGACGGCGATATCGCCCCGCCGCGAGGAAGCTGTTATGCCGGTATGATAACGCGGTGTTCTTTTGGAGAGGGGGTTCGGGGGAGGACCCTTTCTTATGAAGAAAAGGTCCTCATCCCGTACCGTCTCTTTCTTGCGAGAAAGTCCCCCTTGTCAAAAAACCTATTCGTAGGTGTGAAAGACGTCACCACGTCAGGTAGTCAAAGGTAGCGGCCGGTGGGAGCAGATTGCACAATGAACCGCGGTGAGCAGTATCTCCTCACTTCGTTCGGAGCTACGACACGTTTTCGCTATGCGAAAAATGTGGGAGCATTATTTCTCTTGAACTGCCTATATTATACCACAAAAATTGCGATTTGTCAAGTACTTTTTCACAAATTAGTGTGAATTTTTTATAAGTTCACAGCATAAAGTGACTATTTCGTCCTTCGCACAACGTACACACGCGTATTAAGGGACTCTTTCCAGTGCCGGGAAAGAGCCCCTTAATGATCCCCGAAAGCGGCACAACGTGCCTACGTTGTTATCCAGTCTGCGGCAAAAGAGGCAAAAGGGCGTAGACCGCGTCAACATTTCCTGCGAACAGCTCCCTCGCGACGGGGCGACTGCGCCGTCCGAGCGTCGTGTCTGCGTCGGACGCTGGACGCGCCGAACAACGCATGAGTGAGGTGCGTATAGGTGAAGCTGGGAAGCCTGACGGCTCGTTTCCCTCACTTGGACGGCGGCACGTTCGCTTCGCGGAAATGTGGTGAAACTGCATCTGCGGTGAAGCATCGTGGCGTCAGCTGTCGCCCATGGCAAAATATTTATCGAAATTCGATAAATTGTACTTGACATGCGATGAAGAGTGTGCTATACTGTGTCCGTAAGTTACGAAAGGGGGTAACTTTTATGACACAAAAGGCTTTGTCAAATTCGCTTAAAGTCATACTCGCGGGCGTATTCTTTGTGGGGCTCGTCCTGTACTTTGTCGTCGTGCCCGATCTCGGCCGTACTCTCGCGGAGCAAAATCCCGAGTTCGACTATTGCTTTTGGCCGTGGCTCATCTTCATATGGGTGACGGGACTGCCGATCGCCGCCGCGATGATGTTCGCATGGCGCATAACGTCCAACATCGGACGCGGCCGCTCGTTTTCGCACGACAACGCGCGGTACCTCAAATACGTCGCATATCTCGCCATCGCTGACGGCGCCTACTACTTTCTCGGCAACGTCGTGTTCGCCGCGCTGAGTATGTCGCACCCGGGATTTATGCTCGCGGGTATCATCATCACGTTCGGGTGCATCGCATTCGCGCAGGTCTGCATGGTGCTGTCGCACCTTGTGAAAAAGGCGGCGGATCTTGAAGAAGAAAGCGAGCTGACGATATGAACGAGTCAAAGGGTGAGCTCATTTTCAACATCGACGTGATGCTCGCGAAGCGCAAAATGAGCGTGACCGAGCTGTCCGAGCGCGTCGGCATCACGCTGACGAACATTTCGATACTCAAAAACGGCAAGGCAAAGGCGATACGCGTCTCGACGCTCACCAAGCTGTGCGAGGTGCTCGAGTGCCAGCCGGGCGACCTGCTCGAATACAGAGAGAATTGAGGCGGAGCATGAACTCAAAGCTGCTGTCGCGGACAATATACGTCATGTTCGCCGTTTACGTCGTCGTGTGGCTGACGCTCGGCAGCGTGACATGCGGCAGTAGAGCGTTTATATGGACGTATTTCATCGTCGACGTGCTCATATGCGCTCTATCGCTGACGTGCGGCGTGCTGACGTTTTTTGCCGCGCCGAAGGTGCCGGCGGCACGGTCGGTCGTGTTTATTTTGATCTCGCTGTTTCTATGCGCGTTCACATGGTTCACGTTCCTCACACCCGAGTGCGGACTGCCGCCGTATTTGTTTTCGGTATAAACAATAGATAGGGACGGCGGCGCCGTCCCTGTTTTATGCAGTTACCCTCCGTACACGTCGAAATCGCGCGTTTTGTTTTCGTCGACGAGCATCTCCGCGACGTCGCTGTTCGCGTATATGACGTGCGCGTCGAACGGGACCGCGTACGCGCCCGACGACTTGTAAACGGGACCGTGCGCGCCGAAAATGACGGTGTCGGCGCACGACGACGCGTCGACGAGATAGCAGTACACATCGCTCTCGTGCGCGGACGCGCCTATGTATAAAACGCTTTCGCCGTCAACGTCGAGCGCGAACGCAACGACGGGATGCGTCGAACGGTGCAGCATCGTGCGAGGCACCGTGTCGACGGCGGCGCCGCCGACCGATATGCGCTGTCCGCGCTCGTAGTCGCGCACGTCGACGCCGAGGCTGTGCGCGGCGTCGGTGATTGACTCGTATACGGCCGCTTCCGTGTCGGTCCCGGGCACGGGCAGGTAGATGATGTCGACATATTCGCGGCGGCACAGCTTGCCGACAGTTCTGATGTGGCGGTTGTGCAGATGCGTCAAAAGGAGCGCATAAACGCGCTCGGCGCCGCTATCCTTCGCCTTTTCGACCGCCTCAGATATTACGCCCCACGACCCGTCGCCGACATCGACGACGAGCATGCCGCCTCCCACGTCCGTCACAGCGACGGCGTCGTTCTTCTTCGAGTTTTCATATATTATATCGACATTGCCGCCGCGAATGACGGCGGAATATACCGCGAGCGCGAAAAACACGCATGCGGCGCATATCAGGGCGCGCAGCGCGCGTTTCTTCGACAGTACGAGCGCAGCGGCGAGCAAAAGCGCTATCGCGACTACCGCCGCCATGCCGAGCGCGCCGCCGACGTAAAATCGCGGAGAAAATGTTG
>CANQMJ010000149.1 GCA_947624945.1 uncultured Clostridia bacterium
TCGAATCTCGACACGTTTTTCTCGTCCGCCGATTCTGTGCGCCGCATACTGTGCGAACGCTCGGACGCGTTTGACGTTGCCGTCATCGAGGGCGCGATGGGGTACTACGACGGCACGGGAAGCGATATGGCGCAAAACAGCGCATATGACATCGCAGCCGTCACATGCTCGCCCGCCGTCATCGTCGCCGACGGCAGGGGCGCGTCCGCCTCGATTGCAGCGTCGGTGTGCGGCTTTGCCGACTTCGTCCCCGATTCGCACATCGCGGGCGTTATTATAAACAATGTCTCGCCGTCCGTATACGAGGCGGTGAAAATCTGCATCGAATCGCGGCTCGGCGACCGCGTCCGTATGCTCGGCTATATCCCGCGCCTCCCCGACGCGGCTGTGTTCGACAGCCGCCATCTCGGTCTTGTGACCGCGAACGAGGTCGCAGACCTGCGCGGCAAAATCGATTTGATCTTGTCGGCGACGAGGGACACGCTCGATATTGACAGAATCCTGTCGCTCGCACGCGGCGCATGCGCGCTTTCGTATGAGCCGCTCGCGGTGCCGCGCTTTGAGTCGATAAAGGTCGCCATAGCATACGACGACGCGTTTTCATTCTATTATGAAGAAAACCTCGATATCCTCTGCCGTATGGGAGCCGAGATCGCAGCGTTTTCGCCGCTCGCGGACGAGGAAGTGCCGAACGACGCCGACATGCTCTATTTGGGCGGCGGCTACCCCGAGCTTTACGCGGATCTGCTGTCGCGCAATATGCGCGCGAGGCACTCCGTCGCCGATGCGGTAGGAAGCGGCATTCCGACAGTCGCCGAATGCGGCGGCTTCATATACCTCGGCGGTGCGATAAGGGACGGCGAAAACGTCTATCCGATGTGTGGCGTCCTGCCGCACATTACCGTCCGCCGCAGTCGCCTTGTGCGGTTCGGATACGTGACGCTCACACCGTCGCGTCCGTGCGTTTTCGGCGATGCTTGCGTATCGCTCCGAGGTCACGAGTTCCACTACTGCGACAGCGAGGACGCGGAGCACAACGGCTCCGACATGACGGCAGTAAAGCCGTCCGGCATCACATACGCGTGCGCGATCTGCACCGATACGATGTACGCGGGATATCCGCACGTTTGGTTCGGCGACAACATCGACGCAGCGGCGAATTTATACAAAAAATGCATTGAATATAGACGCAGACGGGAGGGCGAATGAGCGTTTTTTGCGAAATACTGTTTTTTGACACGTGCGCGCTTCTTGTCGGCTTCGTCCTCGACTTTTTCATCGGCGACCCGCACAGACTGCCTCATCCCGTGCGCGCGATAGGTGCCATTATTTCATCGCTTGAGCGACGTCTGCGCCTCGGGAACGGCGACTCTGCACGCGAGCGCAGACGCGGCGCGCTGCTCGCCGTCGCCGTCATGGCAGCCTCGACAGTCACGCCCGCACTCGTCCTCGCCGCCGCGTATATAATATCGCCGTATCTCTACTTCGCCGTCGACTGCGTGATGTGCTTTCAGCTTCTCGCGGCGCGGCAGCTCGTGCGCGAGAGCGACGCGGTGCGCCGCGCGCTCAACGACGGCGACGTCGAACTCGCGCGGACGCGCGTTTCAATGATAGTGGGGCGCGACACCGACGTTCTCGACCGCGACGGCATATGCCGCGCCGCCGTCGAGACGGTGGCGGAGAACGCCTCCGACGGCGTTGCGGCTCCGCTTTTCTGGATGACGCTCTTCGGCGCGCCGGGCGGGTTCTTGTATAAATCGATCAACACGATGGATTCGATGATAGGCTACAAAAACGAGCGCTACATCGACTTCGGGCGATTCGCGGCGCGCGCCGACGATGCCGTCAACTTCATCCCGTCGCGGCTGTGCGCGGTTTTGATGATACTGTCGTGTCCGATACTCGGCCTTGACATGCATAACGCGTGGCGCATATTCCGCCGCGACAGGCGTAAGCACGACAGCCCCAACTCCGCCGAGACGGAGTCCGCGTGCGCGGGCGCGCTCGGCGTGCGTCTCGCGGGGGACGCCCGCTACGGCGGCGTATGGCACAAAAAGCCGCACATAGGCGACGACGTGCGTCCCATTGTCCCCGACGACATAAAGCGGTGCGGCCGTCTGATGTATGTTTCGTCCGCGCTCGCGCTGATCCTCACGCTCGCGCTCCGCGCGGCGCTCTTACTGATAATATGCTTATAGACAAAATTTCGCCGCACGGCGGCGACATATATAAAAACTGCGCCGTCGGCGCGGGACTCGATTTTTCCGCAAACGTGAACGCGTTCGGCGCGCCGCCCGCCGTCATAGATGCGGTGCGCGGTCTCGGCGCGGAAGAGATATCGCGTTACCCCGACCCGTACTGTACGCGTCTGCGGCGTGCGCTGTCGGAGTGGTACGGCGGAAATGTCGACCCCGACAATATCCTCTGCGGCAACGGGGCGTCAGATCTGATCTACGCGTTCGCGTTCGCGCTCGCCAAAGAGGCGGCGGGGGCGCGTCCCGCGCCAGCGCTCATAGTCTCGCCCGCGTTCTGCGAGTACGAGTCGGCGCTTTGCGCCGCCGGAGTACCTGTCGAATACTGCGACATGCGCGAGCGCGACGGATTTTCGCTGACGCGGGACATACTCAAATTTGACCTTGAGCGTTACTCCGCCGTTTTCGTCTGCTCGCCGAACAATCCGACGGGACTGACAGTTGACGCCGACCTCACAGTCGAGCTCGCGGCGCGCTGCCGCCGGCTTTTTTTCGACGTATGCTTTCTGTCGCTGTCGGACTGCACAGACGAGTACGATATTCCGTCGCTTATACGCCGTCACCGCTCGCTCGCCGTGCTCGACACGTTCACGAAGTCGCACGGCATGGCGGGGCTGCGTCTCGGCTGGTGCATTTCGTCGGACGCGGAGCTTTTGTCCGCGATGTCGGAGATGTCGCCGTGCTGGAACGTGTCGGCAGCAGCGCAGGCTGCCGGCATCGCGGCGGCGGGCGAACGAGAATGGCTGGCGCGGACGCGCACCGTTTTGTGCCGCGAGCGCGAATATATGCGCCGCAGACTCGAAAGTTTCGGCGTGTACGTCTATCCCGGGCGCGCCAACTATCTGCTTATGCGCTCGGACGCGCCGCTTTACGGTGCGCTTCTCGAAAAGTATCACATTCTCGTCCGCAGCTGCATCTCGTACCGCGGACTTGACGGGCACTATATCCGCGCGGCGGTGAAGGAGCGCGAACAAAACGAGCGTCTTATCGCCGCAATAGAGGAGATCATAAAGGAGGCGGCAGTATGAAAGCGAAGCCTATAATGGTACAGGGCACGATGTCGGGCGTCGGCAAGAGCCTTCTTGCGGCGGCGTTGTGCCGCATACTTCACGAGGACGGGTACTCGGTCGCGCCGTTCAAGTCGCAGAACATGTCCAATAACTCGTACATCACGTCCGAGGGGCTCGAGATGGGACGCGCGCAGGTGACGCAGGCGCAGGCGGCGTGCGTTACGCCGTCCGTTTTGATGAATCCGATACTGTTAAAACCGACGACGGACGTCGGCTCGCAGGTCATAGTCCGCGGCGTCTCGCGCGGCAACATGAGTGCGCGCGACTATTTCAGATACAAAAAGTCGCTTATCCCCGACATTACTGACGCATACGATACGCTCGCCGACCGTCACGACGTCATCGTCATCGAGGGCGCGGGCAGTCCCGCCGAGATAAATCTCAAATCCGACGACATCGTGAACATGGGACTTGCAAAGATGGTGCACTCTCCCGTGCTGCTCGTCGGCGACATCGACCGCGGCGGCGTTTTCGCCCAGCTATACGGCACGGTGTCGCTGCTCGAACGTGACGAGCGCGCACTCGTCAAGGCGACGGTAATCAACAAGTTTCGCGGCGACGTCTCGATACTCGCGCCGGGTCTTTCGCAGCTTTACGACCTCGTCGGCGTCCCGTGCGCGGGCGTCGTGCCGTACACGTACGCCGACATCGACGACGAGGACTCTGTCTCCGACCGTCTCGTGTCGGGCGGACGGCGCGATATCGACATCGCCGTGCTCCGTCTGCCGCGCATATCGAATTACACGGACTTTTCGCCGTTTTCGCGCTACGCGTTCGTCTCGCTGCGGTACGTGAAAAAGCCGTCCGAGCTCGGCGACCCCGACCTCATCATCATTCCCGGCACAAAGAGCACTATCTCTGACATGATGTGGCTGCGCACGTCGGGACTTGAATCGTCGGTACTGAAGCTGCACTCGCGCGGCACGCCCGTGTTCGGCGTCTGCGGCGGATATCAGATGATGTGCTCCCGCATCTCGGACCCGGAGTGCGCCGAGGGCGGCGGCGACATCGCCGGAATGGGACTTCTGCCGGGTGTGACGGTGTTTTGCGAAGAAAAGACGCGTCGTCAGACGGAGGGCATAATACCGTCTGTGGGCGGCATATTCTCGCCGCTTTCCGGGCTGTCGTACCGCGGATATGAGATACACATGGGTCACACCGACGGCGCGGACGCGGCGGTCGTTTACCGCGACGGCGCATACGGCACATACGTCCACGGCATATTCGACGAAAGCGATGTCGCGGACGCGGTCGTGTCGGCGCTTTGCGGGAAAAAAGGCGTCGCGTTCGACGCGGGCGCGGGATTTGACACCGACGCATACCGCGAGCAGCAGTTCGACCGCCTCGCAAAAGAGGTGAGGGCGGCGCTCGACATGGAGCTCATATACTGCATAATCGAGGAGGGCGCGTAAGATGGTACACGTATACTGCGGCGACGGAAAGGGAAAGACGACAGCGTCATGCGGACTGTGCGTGCGCGCGGTCGGACGCGGGCGGCTAGTTTTGTTCGCGCAGTTTTTCAAGGACGGCACGTCGGGCGAGATAGCGTCGCTTCGACGTCTCGGCGTCGACGTGGCGGTGCAGTCGCCGCACCTCGGCATGTATAAGACGCTCTCCGACGCGGACAAAGATGTCGCGCGCGAAGCGTGCGAGAGGCTGTTTTCGTATGTGTGCGATGTCGCCGACAAATATGACTTAATCGTGCTCGACGAGCTCGCCGCCGTATGCAGATACGGCGTCATCGAGCCCGAGCGCGCGGCGCGCTTTCTTCGCGCGCACAGGGACTTGCGCGAGGTCGTCGTTACAGGGCGGTCGCCGTCGCAGGAGCTGCTCGACGTTGCCGACTACATCACCGAGATGAAAAAAGCGCGACATCCGTTTGATGTCGGCGTCCCCGCCCGCGAGGGGGTGGAGTATTAGCGCGGGGCTGATGTGACGCAAAACACCGCGTGTCCGCATAAAGTGGGCACGCGGTGGTGTTTTGCATCAATTCGCCGGTCAAGTAAAGGCAACGAGCCGGAGGCTTCACGGTTTCACCTACACGCACCGTGCTCGTGCGCTGACGGCGCGTCCATCGTCGGACGCAGACACGACGTGTAGACGGCGCAGTCGACCTGTCGCGAGGGAGCTGTTATGCCGAGATGTAAACGCGGTCTGCGCCCCGATGAATTTCTTGCCGCCGACTGGATAACAACGACGAACACACGGGAGCC
>CANQMJ010000150.1 GCA_947624945.1 uncultured Clostridia bacterium
TCGGACGGATCGCCATGACTCCGGCAACTGCGGCGCGCCGCTTCTGCCCGCCCGACAGATCGAACGGCGATTTGTCGAGAAGCGACTCGTCGACTCCCGCGAACCTCGCCGCCTCCGCGACCCGCTCGGCTGTTTCGCTCTCCGTCAAACCCATATTCTTCGGGCCGAACGATATATCGGCGCGCACCGTCTCGTCGAAAAGCTGATATTCCGGGTACTGCATAACGAGTCCGACGCGGAACCTCACGTCCCGCATCTTCTTCGGCTCCGACCAGATATCGCGCCCGTCGAGATATATGTGACCGCTGTCGGGCTTTATAAGTCCGTTCAGCATCTGCACGAGCGTCGATTTGCCCGATCCCGTGTGACCTATAAGCCCCGTTATCTTTCCGTCCTCGAACGTCAGACTGACGCCGTCGACGGCGCGTTTTTCAAACGGCGTCTTTGCTCCGTATGTGTATGATATGTTCTCGAGCTGTAACATTCCGTATGCGAACGCTTCCCTAAAAGAGAAGCTCACTTGTTTCCTTTCAAAAGCCTTACATTTACCGAGCCGAAATCCCGAGTCTGTCAAATTCCATGGATATATACTCCGCACACTCCTCGGCGTCCTTGATGCAGTCGGGTACGCGGAACCCCTCTACTGACCTCGCGAGCTCATGCAGAAGCGAGACGCTCTGCGGCACGTCGAGCGCGACAGCGCGCAGCTTGTCGGGACGAGAGAATATCTCGTCGGGCGTGCCGTCGAGATAAAGCTCGCCGTCCGACAGAACGACGACTCTGTCGGCGAGCGCCGCCTCGGACATATCGTGCGTTATGTGTATTATAGTAATTCCGCGCTCGCGGTTGAGATACTGTATCGTTTTCATCACGTCGCGCCGCCCCGACGGGTCGAGCATCGACGTCGACTCGTCAAAGATTATGCACTCGGGCAGCATCGCTATGACGCCCGCGACAGCGACTCGCTGCTTCTGCCCTCCCGACAGATGCGACGTCGTCGCCAGCGCGTACTCGCGCATACCGACAGCGTCGAGCGACGCGTCCACGCGCCTGCGAATCTCGTCCGGCGCAACGCCGAGATTTTCGGGCCCGAACGCCACATCCTCCTCCACGACCGATGCAACAATTTGATTGTCGGGATTCTGATGCACCATTCCTATCCTTCGCCTGACCGCGAATATCGTGTCCTCGTCGGGCTCGACGGGAGAGGACACGAGCTCTCCGTCGACGTATATCTCGCCCTTGTCGGGCAGAAGTATCATGTTGAGCAGCTTCGCAAACGTCGACTTTCCGCTCCCGTTGTGACCGAGCACGGCGACGAACTGCCCCTTCGGTATCGACAGCGACACGCCGCGAAGCGCTTCGTGACGTCTGCCGTCCGCGTCCTCGTACGCAAACGCGAGGTCGCGCACCTCGATAAACGGCGTCTTTATATCAATGCTGCCACTGTTTTCTTTCATATCGTCCACCACGCCGACGCGCCGCACGGCAGCGCCCCTTTCGTTTCCGTAACGGGCAGCGCAAGCTCGCCCGACTCGAGATGTCCGCCGCGCTCATTTCCTATCTCAACGCGCAAAATATACTCCATCGAAAGCGGCGACAGTCCCGTCGTATACGAATTTACGAGGAAAAAGAGCGGCGTATCCGACAAAAGCTTTGACGACAGCGCGATAAGCTCGTGTATGCTGTCCTCAAGCTTCCACACCTCGCCCGACGGTCCGCGTCCGTACGACGGCGGGTCCATGATTATCGCGTCATATCTGCTGCCGCGCCTGATCTCGCGCTGCACGAACTTCTTGCAGTCGTCGACTATATATCGCACATGCGCGTTTTCAAGTCCTGACAGACGCAGATTTTCCTTTGCCTGCGCGACCATGCCGCGCGACGCGTCGACGTGGCATACAGACGCGCCCGCGTCCGCGCACGCCGCCGTCGCGCCGCCCGTGTACGCGAACAGATTGAGTACCGAAACCGTACGACTCCGACCGCTTATAAGCTCGCGCATCCTGTCCCAGTTGACTGCCTGCTCGGGGAAAAGTCCCGTATGCTTGAACCCCATCGGGTGAAGCCCGAACCGAAGGTTTCCGTATCCTATCTCCCATCCGTCCGGCAGATTGCCGCGCCAGCTCCCCCCACCGCGCTCCGAACGCGTATAAACGCCGTCGGCGTGCGTCCATTCGCGCCGTCTGCGCTCCGTTTTCCATATCACCTGCGGGTCGGGACGCACGAGCACGTACTTCCCCCACCGCTCGAGCCGTTCTCCGTCCGAACAGTCGAGCAGCTCATAGTCCTTCCATTTATCCGATATCCACATATATTTACAGCTTGTTCCTCTGTGTCAGTTATTGTAAAACCGCGAAAGCGGCGAGCCGGACGTGTTGGCGTGGCATATTGCCGCCGCAAGCGCGTCTGCCGTGTCGTCCGGCTTCGGCGGCTCGGGCAGACACAAAAGCGACGTCACCATCGTGATTATCTGCTGCTTCGTCGCGCGTCCGTAGCCCGTCACCGACTGCTTTATCTGAAGCGGCGTGTACTCGTTGAGCTCGAGCCCGTACTTTCGCGCCGTCATGACTATAACGCCCCTTGCCTCGGCGACCGCGATGCCCGTCTTTTGATTCGTGTTCCAGAAAAGCTCCTCCGCCGCGAACGCGTCGGGGTGATAATGCTCGATTATGTCGCAGAAATCGCGGTGCAGCGACAAAAGCCTGTCCTCGAGCTTCATTCCCGCTTTTGTCGTCGCCGAACCGTATCCGAGCACACGAAAGCGCGTCCGCTCATATTGTATAATGCCCCACCCGGCGATAGCAAGCCCCGGGTCGACGCCGAGTATTATCATACGCGCCTCCGTCACTGTTTTTCATCCTTGCCGAAATCATTATATTATACCACATTTCACGAAAAAAGTCAATTTGCAATATGCACAAGCAGACATCTGTATCTTCGGCTGTTATACTGAAAAATGTCGTCCCGTGCTATTGCATTTTTACGAACATTCTGCTATAATAGTCTGCGCGGTGAAATAACGCCGTAAATAAGATGTTGCTTGATAACCATCTAAACAAAAACAAGGAAGTGTCATTATGTCGATTAACAAATCAACGGTCCGTGAACTCACGCTCTTATTCCGCTCTATACCGTCGCCTATAATGTCGGTATTCGTCGTGTCCGTCGTCGTGATGAATCTGCTCGCCAACAAGAGCGTTTCTCTCCCCTTCGACTGGCTCGCCCTCGACTGCGGAATAGTCGTATCATGGATCGCTTTTCTGTCAATGGACATCATAACAAAGCATTTCGGACCGAAGGCAGCGACCGAAGCGTCGCTGTTCGCATCCGCCGTGAACCTGCTCATCTGCGCGATATTCTTCATATCAAGCAAGGTGCCGGGAGTATGGGGCGAATCATTCGTCGACGGAAGCGAGGACGTTATAAACCATGCGCTCGACGCGACCGTCGGCGGCACATGGTACGTGTTGCTCGGCAGCACGATCGCGTTCATCGTGTCGGCGTTCGTCAACAACTTCGTCAATTTCGCCGTAGGCAAAATGATGAAAACGGACGGATTCGCCGCATACGCGTGCCGCACATACATTTCGACCGCCGTCGGTCAGTTCACCGACAATATCACGTTCGCCCTCATCGTCAGCCACTTTTTCTTCGGCTGGTCGCTCCTTCAATGCGTCACATGTGCCGCGACAGGCATGGTAGTCGAGCTTTTGTGCGAGGTTATATTCTCACACCTCGGCTATACCATATGCAAAAAATGGAAAAATGCCGGTGTCGGCAAGGAATATTTTGACTACATAACGGAGAAGAAACAATGCTCACGCTCATAACAGGCACGAGCCGCGGCATCGGACGCGCCGTCGCCGAAAAATTTCTCGCCTGCGGTCACACAGTCGCAGGCATCGACGTGCTGCCGCCGACGATTATGCATCCGGCATACACGCATTATACCGCCGACGTCCTCACCGATGATCTTCCCGATATAGGCGACGTCGACATTCTCATCAATAACGCAGGCGTGCAGAACACGGGACACGACATCGACATAAATCTAAAAGCCACGATGCGCGTGACCGAAAAATACGCGTTTCACGACGGCATAAAGAGCGTGCTCTTTATCGCGTCCGCGAGCGCATCGACGGGCGCTGAATTTCCCGAATACGCCGCGTCGAAGGGCGGCGTCGTCGCGTATATGAAGAATACCGCGCTGCGGCTCGCCGCATACGGCGCGACGTCGAACAGCCTGTCGCCAGGCGGCGTATACACGGAGTTGAACGACCACGTCATAAACACACCGGAGCTATGGGCACAGATAATGGACGAAACGCCTCTGCGCAAATGGGCGTCGCCCGAGGAGATCGCCGAGTGGGCATACTTCGTCACCGTCACGAATAAGTCGATGACGGCGCAGGACATTCTCATCGACAACGGCGAGGCAGCGCGGTCGAATTTTGTGTGGTAAAATATACTTGCAGTTTGGAACAGAAGAAGGGGCGTACGCCCCTTCTTCTGTTTTTTACGAAAAGTTTTTTCCCTGTAAAACTACATATCACGTCGCAAAGCCTGCGAACTGGGACTGATAGAGCTTGTAATATTCGCCCTTCGCTTCGAGAAGCTCCTCGTGACTTCCCGCCTCCGCGACCTTGCCGTTCGCGATAACGACTATAACGTCCGCGTCTCGTATCGTCGACAGTCGGTGCGCGATGATGAGCGACGTGCGCCCCTCCATCAGCTTGTACATCGCCTCCTGGATGTGCATCTCTGTGCGCGTGTCGACCGACGACGTCGCCTCGTCGAGTATCAGTATCTTCGGGTCTGCAAGCACCGCTCTCGCTATCGACAAAAGCTGTCGCTGCCCCTGACTTATGTTCGAACCCGACTCGGCGAGCATCGTATTATATCCGTCCGGCAGACGCGACACGAACGCGTCCGCGTTCGCCGTCCTCGCCGCCGCGACGACCTCTTCATCCGTCGCGTCGAGCTTGCCGTAGCGGATATTGGCGCCGATAGTGTCGGAGAACAGCACCGTGTCCTGCAAAACTATCGCTATCGCCGAGCGAAGCGTCTTTTTCGGTATGTCGTAGAGATCTACGCCGTCGAGCGTTATCGAGCCGCCGTCGATATCGTAAAACCGCGTTATCAGATTGACTATCGTCGTCTTGCCCGAGCCCGTCGCCCCGACTATCGCTATCTTCTGACCGTGCTTGACCGACAGATCGAGTCCTTTGAGCACAGGCTCACCTTCGTTATACGAGAAGTCGACGTTTTTCAGCTCGATGTTGCCCTTTATGTCGTCGACGGTGATACTGCTCTTGCCCTCGTCAGGCTCGTTTTTCGATTCGAGTATCGCGAATATGCGCTCCGCGCCCGCGACAGCCGTGAGAATCGTCGCGTACTGGTTCGCTATCTGCGATATCGGGAACGAGAACTGCTGCGAATATTTGAGTATCGCGTTGATGTCGCCGACGAGCAGCGCGCCCTTGATGCAGAAGTAACCGCCGAACGC
>CANQMJ010000151.1 GCA_947624945.1 uncultured Clostridia bacterium
GGCGAAACGCACGGCCTTCTCTTTTTGCCAAGCTTTTTCTCTTGGCCTTTTGCTCCAAGAGAAAAAGCGGACTATGGAAACGTACAAATTTCGCCCGCCGGGAAAAAGGCGGGCGAAAACTTTTCACAACTGTTGCCACGCTTTTTGCGTCAAAAAAGGAGGTCTCCCGACCTCCTTTTTATTCTCACTCCGTGCGAAGCGCCACGACCGGATCCTTCTTCGCCGCCAGCTTCGCGGGGATAAGTCCCGCTATCAGCGTCAGCGACATGCTGATTATGACGAGTATCACCGCTCCCTGCCACGGCAGGACGGCGCCGATGTTCTGTATATCCGTCAGCGCGCGGATTATAATGTTTATCGGTATGCATAAGAGCAGCGTCGACAGTATGCCTATCATGCCGGACGCAAATCCGACGATGAGAGTCTCCGCGTTGAACACGCGCGACACGTCGCGCTTCGACGCGCCGATGGAGCGAAGTATGCCGATCTCCTTCGTGCGTTCGAGCACCGAGATATAGGTGATTATGCCTATCATTATCGACGACACGACGAGCGACACCGCGACAAATGCGATGAGCACATACGTTATCGCATTGAGTATCGTCGTTATCGACGACATCAGAAGCGCCACATAGTCCGTGTACGTTATCTCGTCGCCCTCGCCGACAGAATCGTTGTAGTCGCCGATGACGCCCGATATCGCGTCCTTGTCTGCGAACGTTGCCGCGTAAATGTAGATGGCGGACGGCGAATCCCTGTCGACTATGCCGAGCAGGTCGAGATTGTCCTCATACGTCGAATCCGATACCTGACGCGGGACGTGGTTTTCATATATGAGCGCGTAATGCTCCGCCGTCATTTCAAGCGTATCGAGCATCGCGGACAGCGTGTCTACCGGCAGCGCGCCGAGCTGTTCTTCGACGCCGGCGGCATATTCGCTGCGCACGCGTTCCTCAACTGACTCGCGCACATAGCCGAACAGCGTCTCGTCCGACATATCGGCGAGCATGGACGCGTACTCCGGGTACTCGGTCTTTATCATTTCCTCGACAGCCGCTCTGTCGAGCGTCGCCATGTACTGCTCGACAGCGCCGTTCACGTATTCGTCTGTTGGGGAAGATACGAGTTCGACGTATATCGCCGCGCGCTCCGACGTCGACAGCGTCTTGATGTATTCGTCGACGGCGGACTTTATCTCAGTCTCGTCGGGCTCCTCCTCGTCCTCGACGGGGAACGGCAGCGACGTTATCACGTCGACCGCGGGGTCGGCAAGCTGCGCCTTCACGATGTCGCGCGTCGCCGTTTCATCGATGATGTAATCGGTGAGCGCCGTCGTGTACCCTATCGAGCCCGCGATCGCGGTCGATACGGCGTCCGGATTCGGACGCACGATGCCGGATATTTTCAGTTCGACGCCCTTTTCAAACACCGTCGACAGACCGAGCTCCGTCTCCGTCATATCGACGTAAGCGCCGCTCGCGGGGTCCTCCGCGTACTTGTCCGCCGATATCACGAGCCGCATCGTGCGGGAGCACATATCTTCGAACGACCACGGGCCGTTGTCGTTATGTATCTCCTCGCCGTTCTGCATCGCGACGAACGAATCCGACATCTCCTGCGATGTGATGAGTCCGAGCGAGTAAAGCACGAGGTCGGAGAGGCGGTTATTGTAGTCGACGACGAGTATGACCTCGTCATAGCTGTCGGGCCATTCGCCGTAGAGAAGGTCGTACTGCTCGCGCAGAAGCGGACTTACGAGCCCTTCGTCTTTCCCGTTGCTGTCAGGCGGCAGAAGCTCGTCCCACACGTTGACGCCAGACATCATCTGCGACGTCATCGACGAATTCGCGAACATGCTCGACATTATGTCCGAGCTGCCGCCGCCCGCGTCCGTCATCATGTTCTGCATCATGGCGGTCGCGTCCGCACGTACTATTTTGCCGTCCTTATCCTTGACGTAGATGTTGAGCGGCACGTCGTACTCGTACATTATCGAGCTTGCGTAATCGTCGAGCGGACGCTCGCCGTCCTTTTCGGTCTCAATATACGTCTTAAACGCGGACAGGTTGTTCTTCGTCATCTCGACCGAGTTTAACGCGTTGATGAAGTCGTACATCATATTGTTCGCGTACACGTACTCGCCGAGCTCCTCGTCCGTCTTGGGCGCGTTGTCGGAGCCGCCCTCCGCAGTCCTGTTGAAGAGGCTCCCTATATCGACCGACTCCGCTTGTAATGCTATCGGGTACGAGGACAGCGTGTCCTCCTGCACCTGATCTATATAGAGGCTTATGCCGTTCGACAGCGACAGTATGAGCGCGATGCCTATTATGCCTATCGAGCCCGCGAACGAGGTCAAAAACGTGCGCGTTTTCTTCGTAAGAAGGTTGTTGCACGACAGCGACAGCGCGGTGAGAAAGCTCATCGACGTGTGCTTTTTCTTGTCCTCTTTCCGCTGCGCCTTCGTCCTCGGCTCGGCGTGCTGCGTCATATCCTCTTTTTTGACCGGGTCGGTGTCGGACTGTATCTCGCCGTCGAGCAGACGCACGATACGCGTCGCGTACTGCTCGGCGAGGTCGGGGTTGTGCGTGACCATGATGATGAGGCGGTCCGACGATATCTCCTTCAGTATCTCCATTATCTGAACGGAGTTTTCGGAGTCGAGCGCACCCGTCGGTTCGTCGGCGAGAAGTATCTCGGGGTCGTTGACGAGTGCGCGCGCTATCGCCACGCGCTGCATCTGTCCGCCCGACATCTGGTTCGGCTTTTTCGAAAGCTGGTCGCCGAGTCCGACGCGTTCGAGCGCCTCCTTCGCGCGGCGGCGGCGCTCCGACTTCGACACGCCCGACAGTGTCAGCGCGAGCTCGACGTTGGAGAGCACCGTCTGATGCGGGATGAGGTTATAGGACTGGAATACGAAGCCGATGCTGTGGTTGCGGTACGCGTCCCAGTCCGCGTCGGAGAAGTCGGCGGTCGGACGTCCGTTTATGGACAGCTCGCCCGACGTGTATCTGTCAAGTCCGCCGATGATGTTGAGCAGCGTCGTCTTACCGCAGCCGGACGGTCCGAGCACCGCAACGAACTCGCTTTTGCGGAACTCGATATCGACGCCTTTGAGCGCGTGTACGACGGTGTCGCCGGACACGTAATCCTTCGATATATTATTTAATCTTAACAATTATATATCCCCCGAATCGATGCATTATTCCCGATACACTATACCGCCAAACGGAGCGATTTGTCAAGCGGTTGCGGCGATAATTCGCGCAATGTTCACAATTATCTCACCCAGTTAGGCATAGTGATGAAAAAGTCCGCGAAGCGGACTTTCGATTTTGTACTCTACTGCCACAGCGCAAAGCAAAAACGCATATACGCCGCCGTGTCCCGACGGCGGCGTATATGCGTTTGACTCATGCTTCTATATTTATTGCGGTAAAGCGGGACCGTCTTTTCTCTCGAACCACAGCGTCGCGCGGAACAGGTCGCCGTCTGTGCTTATGTCGAGCAGCGCGCCCTCGAGCTGCGCGAGGCTGTTCGCTATCGACAGTCCGAGTCCGCTGCCCTCCGTGTGCCTCGACGCGTCGCCGCGCACAAATCTCTCCGTCAGCTCATCGCCCCGCGCCGTTATCGGCTCGCGCGATATGTTGCGCAGCGATATCCCCGCGTAGCCGTCGCTCAAAACGAGGTCGAGATACACCCTCGTCCCCGGCATCGAATACTTCTGCACGTTCGACATCAGATTGTCTATTATGCGCGAGGTGTGATTGCCGTCCGCCATGACGTAGACGGGCGCGTCCGAATTGCGCACGACGAGCACGAGCCCGCATTTTTCGAGCCGCTCCTCATACTCCCCCACCGTCTGCTCGACGAGCACGGACAGGTCGCACATTTCAAGGTCGACGTGCATCACGCCCGACGACGCCTTCGACGCGTAGATGAGGTCGTCGGTCAGGCGGCGCAGCTTGTCGGACTGACGCTCGAGCACCTCGATATAGCTTTTCGCGTCCTCGTTTTCAATGTCGCACTGTTTGAGCAGGTCGATGTAGTTGACGATGGACGTCAGCGGCGTCTTTAAGTCGTGAGACACGTTCGTTATCAGCTCCGTCTTGAACCGCTCGCCCTTCATGCGCTCCTCGACCGCGTTCGCTATACCGTCCCCGATACGGCCCAGCGTCTCGGCGTGCTTTCTGAAATCGCCGTGGAAGCTCTTTACGTCGACGCGGTACGACAGATCCCCCGACGCTATCCTGCGTCCCGCCGCCAAAAGCCTCGACATCATATATGCGCGCCAGCACGCATACACGGTGAGCGCAATACCCAAAAGCAGGCACAGCATGAACGCGACGCCGTAATCCCACGAGTTTGCGCCGATCATTAAAATGATGATACTTAAGAAAATGAGGAACACGGACACGAGCAGCGTGCGCCAGAACGTCGGTATGAACTGCAGCACTCGCCATACGCAGCGCGCGATCCTGTATAAGAGCGTATTCTTTATGAACACCCTCGACTTGAACCGCGACACGACCGTCATCATGACGCCGAGCGCTATCGGCGTAAATACCGTGAGCGCGCACGTTATGAAAATGGTAATTGCCGCGTCCCACATATAGTACATGTATCCCCATCGTATATCGTCGACGAGGTTGTAGAGCAGCGCCATGCCCAATACGACCGCCGCCGCGAACGCTATGACGAACGCGAGCGGCACTCTGTCGAGCCTCGATACGACGACGCCGTCGACGCCGCGTCTGTGACCCGCCGCCGCGAGCAGGAATGCTGTCGAGAGAAGGAACAGCACGGCTCCGACCGCCGCCGCGATATAGAACACAGCCCCGTACGAGTACATGAATGCCCAGAAATCGAGCGCGCGCTCGATGATGTCGCCTCGTCCCGTGTTCTCATAGTAGTAGACGGTGAGCTCGAGCAGCCCCGTTTTGTCGTCGAATATATCGTGTTTGGACATGCCCGCGGTGAACTCACCATAATAGTCCGTCGGGTATTCGTCCGGTCCGTAATGCGCGAATATGGTGTAATCGTCGGGATAGCCGAGCGTCAGATCCGCAGTCTCCGCCCTGCCGAACGACTTTTCATATACGGCGTCAATACAGTTCCCGCTCCCGTCCTTTATGCGCGTGTCGAACAGGATGCGCGATTTGTTCCGTATCGTGAAGCCGAAGCTCTTTCCGTACGACAGCGCGCCTATATCTTCGTCGGTATAGCACATCGTCCTTGCAGTTTCCCTGTACGTCCTCGACGACAGCTCGTACATGAAATTGTACGCAAATTCGTCGAGCAAGCTCTCGCGCACGTCCTCGTACGTGTGACTGTCGCAGCCGGCCCATGTCCTGTATATCGCCGCCGCTGTGTTCATCACCGCGACCGTCAGCGATACCGCCGCGACTACGAGCGCGAGCGCCTTAAACAGCGCCGAACCTCTTAACCTGTTTACCATTTTTGTCGCCTCCTTTGGTCAGTTTTTCTCGCCGCCCCGG
>CANQMJ010000152.1 GCA_947624945.1 uncultured Clostridia bacterium
TTTGACTGCCCTTGCGACAGTCTTCTTTGTCATGCACTTTTTTCTCTTCGGCTATTGTGCTTTTGTTTCAAACTTGCCGCCTCCTTCGCCTCCTACTCCGGCGAATGCCTTTTCAATTTCATCTATCCACAAGACACAGGGGCTGATCGCTTCCGACAGCTTCAGCGCTCTCCGCATATTGTCTTCTGATTCGCCGACATACTTTCCAAGCAGTCTGCCTACATCGAGACGAACGAGAGGGATCTCGAACAAACTGGCCGTTGCCTTTGCTGTCAGACTCTTACCGCATCCTGGCATACCGATGATCATAATGCCCTTGGGAACATCAACGCCGAATTTGATAGCTTTATCTAAGCTGGCAAACACTTTTGCTTTCCTTGTAAGCCACTTTTTAAGATTTTCCAATCCGCCGATATCGTCGATCGTTTCGGTAAAGTTTACGATCTCAAGCATACCGGATTTTTTGATAAACTGCTCTTTCTCTCTGAGGATCAAAAGCTTGTCGTTTTTATCGATAGACCCGCCATCCTGATATGCCAGATTTAAGATCTGCTTTATTTGAAACTCATTAAGGCCTTTAAATGAGAGTGCGATCTCACTTATGACATCTTCCTCCACATTAATATTCAAATCATCGATAAAATCATAGATGAGCTCGCGGATCTCTTCGACCGTTGGAAGCGGAATATCAAATATTGTTATGTAATTTTCCAGCTCACGTGGAATGACCGTTATCTCGGAAACGATTATGATCGTTTCATGGTAGTTGTCATTATAGAGATTATTCTCCGCTATCTTCTTCAAAAGAGCAATTATTTTTGGATCGTTCAGCTCGCCATGGACGTCCTTAAGTACAATGAAAGTCTCATTTTCAAACCCGTCGTCCATTGTTAGTCTCAGAAAACCTTCTAAATTACACTCTCTCATGGGACTTTTCGTTTGAAAATCCACAAGACCCAGAGCATTGTTGAACTCTACACATTTTGCAGCTTCTCCGACTTTGGCGATAGCTTCGTCAATTACATGAAAATCAAAATGATTTATATAAATGATCGGACGAAGCGCATCGATGTATGAGGCCAACATGTTGACCGTATTTGACTTCATCGTTATACCTCCATATAACGCAGCGTGTGCGTATCGTTATTGCTCTCATAGTCGATACCGTCAATAATAACAAATTTGTTCCGCACGTCGGCACTTTTCAGATCGCCGCCGGAAAGACCGGCCGGACGTACATAGTCTCCTTCGTCCATACTTATTATCATAAAACGTTTGCCCTTTGGCTCAAGATCCTTCCAATAATTGTTGGTCTTCCCCGAAAATTTCATGAGATTTTCTCCCAAATTATTTTCAAAACTTGGATCCTTAATCAACTGGCAGATGAGTGAGTACATTGCGTTTTTGTCGGCGTTATCATCGGGATCACCGTCAGTGGCGAGACCTAATGCGATATTTGTTGCGGCATTTGCTGCGGCATATACAGTTCTAGATTTTTGAGTTGTGCTGTCTGTAACTGTGCCAATAACTGTGCCTAAATCGGAGGAAATACTTTCTTTTTTTGGAAGATAGTAATCCCGTGACTTTTCATTCATAAGGAGACACATAACAGCCAAATATGATTTTTTGCGAAAAGTATGAAACAGCCTTCTGTGATCATATTTCAACATGATCGCGTAATTTGAAACTATTTCGGAAATATTTGCTTTGACCACGGCTGCTTCATTAGGATGTGCAAGGATATCGTCCACGAGCTGACGATATCCGACTTCATAATCGTCAATTATATGGTCGGTATTATATTTTTCCTTGTCATAGATATCATAAAGCTCTTTACGTTCGTCTTGGTATCTGAGGATCCTGATTCCCTCCTCCACTTTCTTCTTGTCGGTTTCTACGCCGAAAATACGGATGAGCTCCCCTATGATCTCCATCGGTTCCTTGCTTTTAATGGAATATACAGCCTCCAGCTCTTTTTCATATCCTCGCACCCTGAGCCAACGATGCAGCAATTGGCTGTTATAATAATTTAAAACGTCTTCGATTGAAAAATTGTTCTGCAGGTCCTCGATAGTGCGAACAGGTTGATTGTCGCAAATAAGGTTGAATTTGATCGTTTTTGCCATTTTTTTATCCTCCTTGTAATGACAGAAAAAGTTTAAGCCGCACATTGTATTTATCGGAACGTGTGCGATTGCTTTTGAATTTAAATAATTATGATCACATTTTTTATTTCAAAACAACAAACTAAAATCCGAGTCAACGTGTTTGATTACAGCATTAACTGTAAAGCTCTCCCTCTTTCCCGATCTCCGTTCTCATCTCGTCAACGAGCTCCTTCGGCTCGAGCACCTTCACAAAGCTGCCCTGACTGCGCAGCCACATGCCGATGCCGCGGCCGAACACCTCGGCTGCGATCGTGTAAACGCCGTCGTCCTCGTCCGTGATCTGCGCCGTCGGCAGCCTGTCGAGGATAGCATCGACGTCGGCGCCGGAATACGTGAAGCGCACCTTTTGCAGCCTGCCGCCGTACATGAACTGTATCCGTTTGCGGAATTCGCCCTCCTCGAATCTGTCACGGTAGGGAATGTTGAACTTTTCGTCGAGCACGCGAAGCGCCTTGATGCGGTCAACGCGGTATATGGTCGGGAACGAATCGTTGATTACATCAAAATCTTGTCTCACCTCTTCGTCGTCGATGAAGGCGGCGAGGTAAAAGTAATACTCCGAAAACATGATCGCGACAGGCTTCAGCTTGCGCGTGACGACGCTTCTGTCCTTCGTCCGGGTATAGTCGATCTCGATATATCGGTAATTCCTGACGGCTTGTCCGATGCTCCACAGCGTGCCTATGAACGGCGTTTTATGCCGCGGCTCGACGTAGTGGAACGATTCGTCAAGTATCAGATCGGTGACGAGCTTGCGCTCGCTCTTCGGCACGCAGCCGTTTATCAGCCTGCGCAGCACGCCCGTCATCTCTTCCTTCGTGAACGCACGGCTGTCGAGCAGAATTTTGCATATCGCAAGTATCTCACTGTTCGTGAGCTTCATTATGTTTGTATCTTCGAGGCGGTAACCTTTTTCTTTTCGGTCGTATACTATCGTCGTGTAGAGCCCCGTTTCCTCATAATGCCTCTCGAGGTACTCCCTGATATCGTCGATATCGCGCCGTATGCTGCGTTCGTCGACACCGTAACGCATTGCTTCGTCCGCTTTTCTGACCGTATTCCCGTTCATCAGACGTGTGTAAATGCCGAGCACGCGCTCGATCTTGTCTTTCCTTGTATCATCCATATCACATCGACCTCCGCAGTATGATATGATTATACTCGCGCAGCATGACAGATACTGTCCGTCTGAGAAATATTGAGAGATTTTATGCGTTTTTCCATGATTTTTGTAAATTGAGACGAATTATTCTGTTCAATTATACTTCTTTTCGACAAAAATGTCAATATAGTTTATCGAGTTATAACGCTTAAGATGTAACTAATATTCCTTTAGATGCATACACACGCAGCGTCTCTTCGACAGCGTTTGCATAGAAAAAGCGCCGCACATAGTGCGGCGCTGCTGTTATTTTGCAAGCAGTGCGTCAACGAGCATTTCGACGAGACACTGCTCCTGCGACGTCAGCCTCGATACCTTCGCCGTGATCGCGGACATATCAGACTCCGTCTTTTTCCCAGTCAGGATGTAGTCGGCGCTCACCTCGAGTATGCGGCAAAGCTTGATAAGATTTTCCGGTCGGATCGCCTTTTTGCCGAGCTCGAGGTTCGATATCATCTGCACGGAAACGTCCATGCGCTCCGATACCTGCTCCTGCGTCAGTCCGAGCTCCCGGCGTCTCTGACATGTGCGGACACCGATATCCCTCAGTAATTTTTCGTCTCCCATGCGGACCGCTTCCTTGTTCTTTCCTTAATAATATATTATACGAAATCATTATATGTCATATTCGGTCGCGGGCAATAACTTATGGATTGACAATATTATTTCATAGATGTATAATATATACGAAAAATCTTTGATTTGCAACATTTTTCAAATGCGTCAAAATTCTGAAAAAAATTTTTGAAACGGACATGTTCTGTCATTCTTCGCTGATATAATGGCGATGAAAATAAAAAAGCGCCGAATGGCGCGGATAATATTAAAAAGGAGTAAAGAACCATGAATGAAAATGAAATGATGCAGCTGACGCCGGATATGGCTCGCGAGGTGCGCAGCTTTGTCGACGACATGATCGAATGTGTCGACGATTTTATCGACAAGCTCGACGAAAACTATACCGACGTCGAGTTTGATACTCTCTATGACGGCGAGGTCGAAACGCTCAGCGCATGCGACTACGGCGACGGCGAGTATGTGTATCCCACCAAAGCAAAGGCAAAGGTCGCGTGCAAAAACGCCGTTGTGTCGGCGGTAAACGACATTCTCGCCGATTACAAGCGTTCGGTTCGAAATGTCATAGCCGAGAGCGGCGACGAGTTCAGAGACGGGATCAGGAACGATTTCATCAAGTTTTGCCGTGTGTTCAACGATTCGTTCGACGAATACATGGGTCTTTATTGCAGCGGGAAGTCAAAAGAATATGTTGCCCTCATGCGGCGCAAAGCCTCGCTTGGCCGCGATAACGTTGAGAACAGTCTGTCCGCGATGGATCTCGATGAAAGGTTCAAGTCGACCGTACGTGAACTTCTCGATAACGGATCTGCATCATGTTTTGATGTGACCGAGCTTTTCGGGATGTGCGATTATGACGATGACAACGACAGCTACTGCTACAACATCGACGAAGCGATAGATTCTATAAACGATACGTTCGACAGCTATCTCGACGATACGCGCGAGCAGTTTCAGGAAAAAGTACGGAGCATTTATCTTGACACGATCAAGGAATATTGCTCCGGCCTAAAGAAGGCGCTTTCGGCTATGCGGGGCAATAATAATCTGTTTGGCCGTACAGCAGATCTTTCTGCTCTCGCCGGCACATCATTATTGCTCGGTTTGTTCAACAAAGAGAATGAAAAAAAAGTTATAAATGATCTTTATGACTGTTTAGGCAGTACTAATGACTTCAAATAAAATTTACACATATTCCGCCTCTGTCATTGCTGAATCGACTGAGTTATAACAAAGTCGAGACAAGATGATTATCATTTGAAACTCTCATTCTTAAAGGCTGTTAGGTAACCCCTAACAGCCTTTTGTATTGCCTGTACCAATGTTTCTTCCGTCAAGATACCGTCTTTGGGTATTGAAGATCCGAAATATTTTGCCGATTAATCGGCATCTGTAATCACCGTAAAATCGTATATATAAACGACGGAAAAGCTCGTTTTTTCAACCACATATTATCTCCATGGAGCCCGGAGCGACGCACTCCGGACGAACGAAAAATCATATTATCCATGGAGGTAAATCAACA
>CANQMJ010000153.1 GCA_947624945.1 uncultured Clostridia bacterium
GGGCCTCTTTTTAGCGAAAAAGAGGTCCTTAACACGCGTGGCTCCTTCGTGCGAAGGACGACGTTTCCCCTTTTACGCAAAAAGCAATAAAAGGTAGCTGTCGGTGGGAACAGGTAGCACGATGAACCGCGGTGAGCGGAGATACCAGTCATGGGTGCGGTTGAGCGATTACGCGAAAAATAAAAATACATAAAATTGTGAAAAGTACTTGACAAATCGCAAATTTTGTGGTATAATATAGGCTGTAAAGGAAATGGGACGGTTTAAGGTGAGCGGAGGTGTGCGCAGGTATGGCGGGGAGCCTGCAAACAGCTCCCTCGCGCGGCGAGACGCACTTGCGCGGGGCGGCGATATGTGATATACTTGTCGCATAAGCGAAACGGACGGGGCGAAACAGAAATGAAGGACATAATACTCGGCGGCACGAGGATAAAAAACGGCGTTATGCTCTCTCCTATGGCGGGCGCCGCCGATTATGCGATGCGGTTTATCTGCCGCAGTCACGGGCTGTCATACGCGGTAACTGAGATGGTGTCGGCGAAGGCGATGATGTACGGAGACAAAAAGACGCGCCGTCTCGCCGCCATACGTCCTGACGATGTACCGCTCGCGGTGCAGATATTCGGCTCCGACCCGGACGCGATGGCGAATGCCGCGATCGAGATCGTGCGCGGCGCAAATGAGGACGGCGAACCGATGCCGGCGGCGATAGATATAAATATGGGCTGTCCCGTGCCGAAGATAGTGAAAAACGGCGACGGCAGCGCGCTGATGAAGGATCCCGCGCTCGCGCACGATATCGTCGCCGCATGTGTGCGCGCTCTCGAGGGGACGGGTGTGCCCGTCACGGTCAAGATACGCGCAGGATGGGAGGCGAACAAAAACGCGGTCGAGGTCGCAAAGACGGTCGAGGACGCGGGCGCGTCGCTCATCGTCGTCCACGGACGGACGCGCGAGCAGATGTATTCGCCGCCCGTGGATATGGAAATAATCGCGGACGTGAAGCGAGCGGTCGAAATCCCCGTCGTCGGAAACGGAGACGTGCGCTCATACGAGGAAGCGGAGGCGATGATATCGGCGACAGGCTGCGACGGGGTCGCGATAGGACGCGGCGCGCTCGGTGATCCGTGGATATTCGAGGAAATAAACGCGCACGCGGACGGACTCGCTATATCCCCGCCGACGACGGAGGAGAGGATAGCGGAAGCGGAGCGTCACGTCCGCATACTCGTCGGCGACAAGGGCATGCACATCGGACTGTTTGAGGCGCGCAAGCATCTCGGCTGGTACATACACGGCATGCGCGGCGCGCCGGCTGCCCGCGACCGCATAATGCGCGCCGTGACGCTCGACGAAATGCTTTCCGCGCTGCGGGAGCTTATCACTGACGAATAAAATTTTTGAGGGGAGCTTCAAAAGCTCCCCTCTTTTACGTATTTCTTTATCTTGCGCAGGTCGCGCAGCATCCGCATCGCGTCGCGGAGCGGATTTATCTTTGACTGCGACTCGCGGTGATTGATTATCTTCACCGGGAATTCGCGCACCTTGTACCCGATCTTTTCGGCGATAAGGAGCGCCTCGATGTCGAACGCCCAGCCGTTCGTTTTGCAGCCGGCGAAGACTCTGCGCGCCGCGTCTCCGCGCCATGCCTTGAAGCCGCACTGTGAGTCGCTGTGGCGGAACCCCGCCGCCAGCTTCAGGACGAGTATATATGTGCGCGACATGAGCTTACGCAGGAATGTGTAGCCCGCATAACCTTCCGGGTCGATGACGCGCGAGCCGATGACGACGTCGGCGTCAGGTTCCGCGTCGAGTATGCGGACCGCCTCCGCGATCTTGTCGGTGCCGTATGCGTTGTCGCAGTCGGTGACGATAACGATATCGCCGTGAGACGCGGCGACGGCAGTCCGCACCGCAGACCCCTTGCCCCTGTTGTCGGGGTAACCGACGACGGAAACGCCACCGATACCGCATCCGCGGACGATGTCGCCGCATCCGTCGCGGCTGCCGTCGTCGCAGAATATGACCTCCCAGTCGCCGGGCAGTATTTTTTCGCACGCGTCCGAAAACGTCGCGGCGGCGTCAGCCGCTATCGCGCTTTCGTTGTACATCGGTATGCACACCGACAGCTTCATAATTATGTTCTCCTGTTCGGTTTATGTTTTTTGCAGTATCGTAAAGTCGACGTCGACCGTGACGTCGAGATGCTCGAGCGACAAAAGCGCTTCTTCGCCCGCTCTCGGCGAGCGCCATTTGTACGGCGTCATGCCGTAGAGGGCGTCGATGTGGTCGCCGCCGAGGATAGATGCGGTATACGTAACGCTCTCGCGCGACACTGGCGCGTAGCCGAACTTCGCCGCAAGCTCCTCGTGGCGTATCGGGACGTTGTCGCGCACATTGCCTTCCCCGTACAGTACCGCCTTCATCTCGCGCAGATGGTGTACCCCTGCGGAGCCGATTATGAGTATGCCGCCTTCGCGCGTCACGCGCGCGAACTCGCCGTAGCCGCACGGCGCGAACATCGAAAGCACCGCGTCCGCGTATCCGTCGGCGACGGGCATATCGGTGATCGACGCTGTGACGTAGCGCACTCTGCCGCCGCAGTCGAGTCCGAGTCTGTGTGCGGACTTCGCTGCCGCCGCCGTCGCGTGCTTGGACATGTCGATGCCGAGCGCGGAAAGGTTCGGATCTTTCTCCGCCGCGCCGTTCGTGTAGTAGCCGTCGCCGCATCCGGCGTCGATTAACATGTGACGCTCCGACAGCTTCGATGCGATGTAGTCGAGCGCGGGCGCATAGTAGCCGGCAGTGAGGAACCGTCCGCGCGCGGCGACCATGTCGCGGTCGTCGCCCGCCTTTGAATTGTTCTTTTTGCCCGGACGCAAAAGGTTGCAGTAACCGGCGGCGGCTATGTCGAAGCCGTGACCGGACGCACAGAAAAGCGTCGTTATGCCGTCCGAGAGCGGATGGCGGCATACGGGACAGATCAGTCCGTCGGGGGAAAGTCCCCGCATGCTGTTCGTTTCGTTCATTTTATGTTTTCCTTTGTTAAGGTTATGTTACCGTTCGTATTTTTCGACGAGCTTTGACTGGAGACAATAGCGGAGCGTTTTGATGCCCGTTTTGGTGCATGTCGACATTGTGAGTATCTTGTCGTCGGGGGTGAACGTCACGTCGCGCTCGTACATCGAGCCCGTCTTCATCTCGTCCGCGAACGCGAGGAAATCGTCGTCACCGGCGAAACGCACGCGGAAGTACTGGTAGTCGTAGGAGTACATGGCGAGGCTGAACGGCTTGAAAACATAAAATCCGTCCTCGGTCCATACGTAGATGTAGTGGGTGTCGAAGAATTCCTCACTCGAAGCGAATTTCATCACGTCGGCGAACATCTTGCCCGTCGAGCTGTTGTGACCGTATAAAACGATGTTGCGGTTATTGAGAATGTAGTCGTCGAGCCTGTAATCGGCGAAAACGGAGCCGACGGACTGCGGGTCGCCGCGGAACGAATGGTTGAGGTAGTAGTCGTTGTCGTCGCCGCGGGCTATCGGATAGTCGATTACGGTGTCCTCGATGTAGATCCAGCCGTAGACGTCCGGATACTGGCGTCTGAGCGACGCGACGGACGCCATAAGATGCTCGTAGACGGGGTCGGTCGCGCTGCTGCTTTCATATGTGCCCTTGACGGGCTGCGATACGCCGACGACGAACGGCTCGGACGGCTTTTCATTCCTCAGCGCGAGCACATTGCCGTTGTCGGACGCACCCGACAGCATGTAGCTGGCGGACAGCTCCCTTACAGCCGCGTCGTAGTATATATCTCCCGCGATCTGCTCCGCGAGCGTCTTTATAAGTCCCGCGACGCATACGGCGAACACGCACACGGCGAAAACGTATACGGCGCGGTCGATGAGGAACGAGACGAGCTCGCCGCCGCGTCTTTTCGGCGGGGCGGCGCCGGATACGGCGATGGCGTCCGGCGTCATATCGTCGAGGGAGCGCAAAAACAACTCGCCGTCGACATCAGTGCGCGCATGAACGGCGCGCCGCCGTTTAGCCATGCCTTCCTCCTCTTGATTTTAACGCACGCATGTGATAAAATCAACACAATAAACAGATTCTTCATCAATTATACTTTCCCGACGGCGATTTTACAATATGCTTTATGCAGAATTTACGAAAATGTCACAAAAGGAGTGCGGCGGCGGTATGAAAACGACTATAAACTCGGCGGAAATAGAGAAAACGACGAATCTCGGCGCGGGTGTCGTCAGAGTTGGCGGCAAGACCGTGTTCGTCGACGGCGCCGTCGCGGGCGATATTGTTGATATCGAGATAACGAACGAACGCGCGGGATACGCGAACGCGCGCATAGTGCGCATACTGTCGCCGTCGCCGCACCGCGTGCGCGTCGACTGCGGCGCGTTCGGATGCGGGGAGCGCGGGTGCGGCGGCTGCATGTTCCGCCACATAAGCTATGCGCACGAGCTCGAGGTCAAGCGCGAATACATCGAATCGTGCTTTCACAAGTGCGGGTTCGAGGTCAAAGTCGGCGAATTTCTGACTGCGGGTGAGCGTGTGGTCAGGACGAAAGTGACGGCGGCGGTCGGGGACGGCGTGTCGGGATATTATGCGCGCGGCACGAACGATATCGTGCCGACGGAGCGCTGCATGCTGCACGACGAAAAAACGGACCGCATACGGCGCACGGTCGCGAACGCGAACATTGACGGCGTGCATCATGTGATGGTGAGGCGCGGCACGGAGGGAACGATGGCGATACTGCGCGCGGACGCGGGAGCGAACATCGACAAAGAGCGCGTGCGCGCGCTTCTGTACCGGCTCGACGCAGACAGCGTCTACATCGAGCGCGGCGGCAGATATGAGCTTATAGCGGGCGAGAATGTCATATACGACGCGCTCGCGGGGTGTATGTTCCGCATCTCGCCCGCGTCGTTTTACCAGGTCAACCACGACTGCGCGGAGCTTTTATATGAGCGCGCGATAAAGGCGGCGGCGCTGTCGCCTGGCGAGCGTCTCGCCGACCTCTACTGCGGGACGGGCACGATAGGCATCGCGGCGGCGAAGAAAGTGCCGGTCGCGCTCACGGGAATTGAGATCGTGCCGGAGGCGGTCGCGGACGCAATAATAAACGCGCGCGAAAACTGCGTCGAGGGCGAGTTCATATGCGGCGACGCGGCAAAGTACGCGGGACGCGCCGACTGCGTGATCGTCGACCCGCCGAGGGCGGGATGCGGGCGCGCGCTCATCGAGCATTTGCTCGAAATAAAGCCGAGCCGCATCGTGTACGTGTCGTGCGAGCCGGCGACGCTCGCGCGCGACGCGAAAATGCTCGCGGACGCGTATGA
>CANQMJ010000154.1 GCA_947624945.1 uncultured Clostridia bacterium
CATCGGCGGTCAAACGGGGCGGAACCTTGCGATGCAGCTTGAAAGAAAGGGCATCCTGCGCGAATGTCAGGTCGAGCTGCTCGGCACGAAAATAGAGTCGATAGAGAGAGCGGAGGACAGAGAGATGTTCCGCGAGCTGTGCCGCTCGCTCGGCGAGCCGGTGCTGCCGTCCATAATCGCGCACAGCATAGACGACGCGATAAAGGCGGCGGAGGAGATAGGATACCCCGTCGTGCTCCGTCCCGCGTTCACGCTCGGCGGCACGGGCGGCGGATTTGCCGACGACGAGGACGAGCTTCGCCAGATAATGAAAAACGCGCTCGTTCTGTCGCCCGTACATCAGGTGCTCGTAGAGAAGAGCGTCAAGGGTTACAAGGAGATAGAGTACGAGGTCATAAGAGACGCCAACGACACGGCGATAACGGTCTGCAACATGGAAAACGTCGACCCCGTAGGAATACACACCGGCGACTCTATCGTGGTCTGCCCGTCGCAGACGCTGACGAACAAGGAATATCACATGCTGCGCAACAGCGCGCTCAAAATCATTCGCGCGCTCGGCATCGAGGGCGGCTGCAACGTGCAGTTCGCGCTCGACCCGAATTCGTTCCAGTATTACCTGATCGAAGTCAACCCGCGCGTGTCGCGTTCGTCCGCGCTCGCGTCGAAGGCGAGCGGATATCCGATAGCACGCGTATCGGCGAAGATAAGCGTCGGCATGAGGCTCGACGAGATAATGCTCGCGAACACGCCGGCGTCGTTCGAGCCCGCGCTCGACTATGTTGTGACGAAGATGCCGCGTTTCCCGTTCGACAAATTCACGGACGCGAATCAGAAGCTCGGCACGCAGATGAAGGCGACGGGCGAGGTCATGAGCATCGGCAGGACGTTCGAGGAAAGCATACTCAAAGCGATACGCTCGCTCGAGGTCGGCGTACATCATCTGCACATGGCGAAGTTCGACAAGTCCGCGACGGAGGAGCTGCTCGATTACATAAAGATAGGCACCGACGACAGGATATACGCGATAGCGGAGCTTCTGCGCCGCGATACCGCGCCCGCCGGCATCACCGCCGCGACGGGAATAGACAGATTCTTCATCGACAAGCTCGAAAAAATAGTCGAGGCGGAGAGGGTCATAAAGTCGTCGAGTCTCGACAGGGACACGCTTTACCTCGCCAAGAGGATGGGATTTTCCGACCGCGCGATAGCGGAGCTGACGGGACGGCGCGAGATCGACGTATTCAACATGAGACGTGAGTGCGGCGTGTTCCCCGTATACAAGATGATAGACACGTGCGCGTCGGAGTTCAAGTCATACGTCCCGTATTTCTATTCGACGTACGAGGACGAAAACGAGTCCGTCGTGTCGGATAAGAAAAAGATTGTCGTTCTCGGCTCGGGTCCGATACGCATCGGTCAGGGCGTCGAATTCGACTATTCGACCGTTCACGCAGTCAAGACGATAAAAGCGTCGGGGTATGAGGCAATAATCATAAACAACAACCCCGAGACGGTCTCCACCGACTACACCACCTCCGACAAGCTCTACTTCGAGCCGCTCACGGTCGAGGACGTGATGAACATACTCGAGCTTGAAAAGCCCGAGGGCGTCATCGCCTCTCTCGGCGGTCAGACCGCCATCAACCTCGCCGAACCGCTCATGGAGCGCGGAGTGAAAATGATAGGCACCGATTGCGACGCCATCGAGAAAGCGGAGAACCGCGACGCGTTCGAGCGTGTGCTGCTCGACTTGCACATACCGCAGCCGAAGGGACGCGCCGTGACGAATATCGAGGACGGCGTTAAGGCGGCGGAGGAGATAGGATATCCCGTGCTCGTCAGACCGAGCTTCGTGCTCGGCGGCAGAGCTATGCAGATAGTGGCGAAGGAGGAGCATCTGCGCCATTATCTCAAGACCGCGGTCGAGATAGACGTCGACAAGCCCGTTCTCGTCGACAAATACATACAGGGACGCGAGCTCGAGGTCGACGCGATCTGCGACGGCGTAAACGTGTTCGTTCCGGGTATAATGGAGCTCGTGGAGCGCACGGGCATACATTCCGGCGACTCGATGTCGGTGTATCCGACGTTCTCGGTATCTGACAAGGTCAAGGGGACGATACTCGAATACGCGAAGAAGCTCGGACTCGGCATCGGCATCGTAGGGCTTTACAATATACAGTTCATCGTCGACAAAAACGACGACGTATATATAATTGAAGTTAATCCGCGCTCGTCGCGCACGGTGCCGTTTTTGTCCAAGGCGACGGGGTACAGCCTCGCCGACATCGCAACGATGGTGATACTCGGCAAGAGTCTGCGCGAGCAGGGCATATTCACCCTTTACCCGGACGAGAAGGAGCGCTGGTACGTTAAAGCGCCCGCGTTCTCGTTCTCGAAGCTGAACGGCATGGACGCATATCTGTCGCCGGAGATGAAGTCGACGGGCGAAGCGATCGGCTACGACGACAAGCTTCACCGCGCGATGTATAAGGCGCTGATAGCGTCGGGCATCAAGCTGCAAAATTACGGCACCGTGCTCGTGACGCTCGCGGACGAGGACAAGGACGAGGCTTTGCCTCTTGTACGCAGATTCTACGACATGGGCTTCAACATCGAGGCGACGATAGGCACTGCTAATCATCTGCGCGAGCACGGCATACGGACACGCGTCCGCCGCAAGCTGTCGGAGGGCAGCACGGACATACTCGACGCGATACGGTCGGGGTACGTGAGCTACGTGATAAACACGCGCGCGATACTTTCCGGCGTCCACTACGAGGACGGCGTCGCGATACGCCGCTGCGCGAGCGAAAACAACGTCACTATGTTCACCTCGCTCGACACGGTGCGCGTGCTGCTCGACGTGCTCGAAGAGATAACGATAAGCATATCGCCGATAGACGAAAAGTAAATTCATACGGCAAAAAAGGGGGCCGATGCCCCCTTTCGCCGTATGATGATGTGATATTTTGCCGACGACGCGTGCGTTTACTCGGCGTCGCGTCGTTTGACGCTCGTGCCGAAGTATAGCTCGCGGAACGCGACCGCCGACATGCCCTCATGGTATTTGAAGAATTTCTGGAAGCTTTTGGCGTCGTCGAATCCGCACGACTCCGCGATCTCCTTTATCTTCATGTCGGTGGACAAAAGCAGCTCGCGTATGCGCTTGAGGCGCACCATGTCGATGTAGGCCTTGATGCCGCCCTTGTAGTGGACGCGGAAAAGGCGCGTGATGTAGTCCTCGTTGTAGCCGAAGTGCTCCGCCACATCTGACACGCGGAGCTGGCGCGTGCTGTTCTGTCCGATCCACTCGCAGATAGAGAACATCTTCGCGTAAGGCGCGTCCTCGGAGACGGCGCCGACGCGCGCGATCTCGTATATGACGAGCTTCAGCGCGCATGTGCATGCGTCGTCGTCATAGTCCGGCGTGCGCGAGTACATTATGAGGTCGTCGAAGAGGCGTATTGTGCGGTGCGGGTCGGGGGTAGAATGAGTCGGGAGCGTTCCGAGCTCGCCGGAGAAGTGCGCCCAGTAAAATTCGGTCGGGGACGTCGACTCGCGGTACCCGTAGCGGCGCGTGCCGGCGGGCAGTATGCAGGCCTCGCCCGCGTTCACGACGAAGCGGTCGAAGCCGAGTCCGATATAGAGGGCGCCTTTTGAGACAAAAATGAGCTCGTGAGTGTCCGTGCTGCTCGACGGATGCGACCATCCGACGGGAGCCGTCGTTTTCCCCGCGACCGCGTATTTGACGCTTATCTCCATTTTCACCGCCTCGCTTTGACTTCACATGCAAAAATTGCAGGATTTTTGCCCCTGTTCTTTTATTTTATCAAAAAATGTCGTCAAATGCAAGAGTTTTTGACGATTTTCCGCAAATGTATTTTATCGGATTTTGTCACACGGCGGGGTGCGCGCTAAGGTGTAGGGCGGCGGTGTTTTCATGAATTTCGGCGCGTATTAACTTTTTCGTCACAATACCGTCACATAAAAGTGATAGTATATTAAAAACATAATATTTTATAAGAATACGGAGGCCGCGGAGTTGATCACGGTTTCACATCTTTCGAAAAAATACGGCTCCCATACGGCGGTGGACGACATATCGTTCACTGTCGAGCCGGGGCGGATATACGGCTTTCTCGGTCCGAACGGCGCGGGCAAGTCGACGACGATGAATATGATAACGGGCTGTCTCTCCCCGACCGAGGGCGAGGTGACCGTCGACGGTCACAGTATGCTCGACGAGCCCGTCGAGGCGAAGCGGCATATAGGGTATCTGCCCGAGACGCCGCCGCTCTACACGGATATGACGCCGCACGAGTATCTGCGGTTCGTCGCGGAGGCGAAGGGTGTGCGCAGGGACAAGATAGCGGACGAGGTCGCGGACGTCATGGCGTCGACGGGCATCGAGGACATGAAGGACCGTCTCATACGCAACCTGTCGAAGGGGTACCGTCAGCGCGTGGGAATTGCGCAGGCGATGCTGGGCGATCCCGACGTCGTGATACTCGACGAGCCGACGGAGGGTCTCGATCCGCAGCAGCGGACGGAGATAAGGACTCTCGTGCGCGAGCTCGGGCGCGAGCGGACGGTCATACTTTCGAGCCATGTGCTCTCCGAGGTGCAGGAGGTATGCGACCATCTTATCATTATTTCGCACGGAAAGCTCGTGGCGAACGATACGATGGAGAATATAAGCAGGTCGTTAAAGCCGACGACGTCGCTGCTCGTGACAGTCAAGGCAACGCCCGACGAGGCGGAGACCGTGCTTTCCGGCATCGAGGGCATCGAGTCGTTCGCGGTCACGGTGTCGGACGGCGGGTCGACGACGTTGAGGGTGAGATACCCGTCCGAGGTCGATCTGCGCGAGACGATATCGTTCGCGTTCTCCGATATAAGGCGTGCGGTCGTCTCGATGGGGATAGAGGAGGAAAACCTCGAGGAGATATTCCTGCGTCTGACAAGTCCCGACGGCGAAAAGGAAATGGGCGCGGACGTTGACGGCGACGGCGGTGCAGTCGTTGACGCGGAAACGGACGATGAAGTTGATGCATACGATGAAGATAACGACGACGATGAAGATGAAGATGAAGATGAATCGTATCACTACGACCCGCGCGACTATCTGACCGACGAAGATATGGCGGCGGCCGCCGACGGTGACGATAATGACGATAATGACGAAGATGATGACGGCGGCAACGATGACAAAGACGATGACGATTATAAGCCGCTTTTCGGCGGAAGATGAGATAAGGGGGAGGAAGATAAAATAAATGCTCGCGATATATAAAAAGGAGGTGCGTTCCGCGCTCTGCGGCATGATAGG
>CANQMJ010000155.1 GCA_947624945.1 uncultured Clostridia bacterium
GCGATAATCAACTTCGTCGCGTACCGCGACGAGGCGATACTTATACGGTCGCTCTTTAAGATGTGGGAGCATTACCCGCACGAGGTGTGCCATGCCGTGATGAACCTGCTCGGCACGCATGATACGGTGAGAATAATCACGACGCTTGCGGGCGACTCGCCGGACGGATTCAAAAACGCTGAGCTTGCCGTCAAGAAAATGACGCCTGAGCAGTATGCGCGCGGCAGACGTCTTGTCGAGCTCGCGTACATGATAAACGCGACGATACCGGGCATTCCGTCGATATACTACGGAGATGAAGCGGGCGTTGAGGGCTATTCGGACCCGTTCAACAGACTGCCGTTCCCGTGGGGACGCGAAGACGTCGAGCTGTTGTCGTTCTACCGCGATGTCGGCGAGCTTCGCCGCAACAACGATGTTTATAAGAAGGGCGAGCTGTTCATATGCCGCTTCAACATCGTCGGCTTTATGATGTTCGGACGCGGCGACGGCGAGCACACGTATTACACTGCGGTCAACCGCAGCGACAACGTCATAATAGTTGCGACGACGGACGAGGACAGGAAAGTCCTGATATCCGCCGGCGATGTCGGCGCGAATGAGAACGGAGTCGTCATTCCTCCGATGTCGGGCGCCGTCATAAAGATGTCGGCGAAGTCGGCGGTCAGCGCCGAGAACGTTGAAGAAGAAACAGAGCAAAAGGAAACCGAATTTTGACGGGAGCGGCGTCGGTGATCATTTCACCGACGCCGTTTGAGCGTTTTTGTCTGTGTATGTTCAAGATAGGATTTAGCATTTTTCAAGCAAAAAATATTTATAACATCATTTTGCGTCGAGCCGTTCAAGCTCGCGGTTGAAAAAGTCCGTGTAGATGTTGAAGCTGTCGTTGACGAGTATCTGCAACAGCGCCATCGCGCGCTTGATCTCGTCGACGGCTTTGTCGGTGTATCCGACTGCTTCATAGCACTCGGCGAGCTTCTGCATCATCTGTAAAAGCACCTCGAACGATATCCACTTTTGCTTTTCGGCGGCGTCGTGCTTTCGTTTACCTGTTGTCACAAAAGCGAGCTCTGACAGCTTTGTAAAGTAGATTTCCGGCACCTGTTCGAGCGCGGCGACTGCGGAGATTCTTCGTCGCCTTTTGCGTTGTAAGCGTATGCAAGAAAACGCAGTGCGTCGAAGCGGATATCGCTTGAGGCTGAGTCGGTCAGTTTCGACGCGATGCGGATAGTCTCATCGGGGTCGGCGGTGTAGTTGACAGTGTAGAGGAGGTTGTTGAGCATCAGCTCGTTGCCGGGGTACTTAGCAAGTCCCTCATCGAGTATGGCACGTGCGGCGTTCGGATCATCTTCGCGCATCTGCCACGATTTTTTGACATAGCTCATGATGTCATCTTTGACTTCGCCTTTGTTGTAGTCGAAAAGCTCGTCGATCGATACGCCGAATATGCGCGCCAACCTCGGCACAAGCGTAATGTCGGGAAGTGCAATATTGTTTTCCCACTTCGAGACCGCCTGAAACGAGATTCCGACAAGCTCCGCGAGCCGTTCCTGTGTGAGACCATGCTCGCGGCGCAGTTTTTTATTTTGCCGCCGATGTTGATGCGGTCGGTGTGGTTGATTTTCTGTTCCATATGTTTTCTACGTTTTCATTATTCAAGCGCGCCCTTGTGACTGTATTTTACCGCACGTAAAAGGAGCAGTCAATAACCGCGTAAATTAGGCGATTCTACCTGCGGTTGAAACAAGTAAACGCCGTCACAATCATTGATGTTATTATTTCTTTTGCAATTTTATTTTCAACTACTTGCAAACATTTTTTTTCGGTAGTATAATAATTTGAAATGATTTCGGGAGGCGCATCGTGATTGAATACATCCGCACGATAAATAAATACGGCGGCGACATACTTGCGTCTGACGGGATGCAGTCGGAGAAGCGGTTTATGCAGCACGGACGCGTCAGCACATATGACCATTCGTTCGACGTCGCGGTAATGTGTTTGCGCTTGTCGAAAAAGCTGCACATACGCGCCGATAAAAGGTCGCTCGTGCGAGGCGCGCTTCTGCACGATTATTATCTCTACGACTGGCACACGCCGCACGACGGACACGATATGCACGCCTTGATGCACGCACGATGCGCGCTCGACAATGCATCGCGCGATTTTGCGCTCAATGATATTGAACGCGATATGATTGCGCGCCATATGTTTCCGCTTAATATAACGCCGCCGAAGTATCGTGAAAGCGTAATTTTGTGCATTGCAGATAAGCTGTGCGCGCTGTCGGAGACATTCTCAAAAAGAGGGAAGTCATAAAATGGAAGTCCTTTTGACAATTGAAAAACTGTTTTTGTGGCTCATGTTTTACAGCATCGCCGGATGGATATACGAAACGGCGCTGTGCTCGGTGCAGGCAAAGAAATTCATCAACCGCGGATTCCTTAACGGTCCGTACTGTCCGATATACGGCTGCGGAGCCGTGCTCGACGTTGTTGTGCTCGGCGGCGTATCGAATGTGTTTATGCTGTTCATACTCGGCGTCGTTCTCGACTGTTCGCTTGAGTATGCAACGTCGTACGCTATGGAGAAGCTGTTTCACGCGCGGTGGTGGGACTATTCGGATAAAAAGCTTAACATAAACGGACGCATATGCGCGCTCGGAGCCGTTGTGTTCGGGCTGTTTTCGGTAGTGGTCGTGAAATACATACAGCCTGCTGTCGAAAGAGTGACGGACGCGATACCTCCGCTCGCGCTGCATATCACGAGCGCTGTATTGTTTGCATCGTTTGTCACCGATATCGTTGCGACTGTCATCGGGTTCGCGGGCTTCAATGAGAGGCTTCGCCAGCTTGCGCTTTCCGTTGAAAGTATCGAGCACAAGATCGCGGAGCGTGTACATGATGCGGCTTCGAGAGAGGCACTTCTCGAACGCTTTACAAAACTGATGAACATGCAGGAGCGGCGCATGATGCATGCGTTCCCACGTCTGCGTTCTGTGACGTACAATGAGACGTTCACGGCTCTGCGCGAGTATGTATCAAAGGAGCGCGAACGTTTGCGTGAGCTTCGCCGTTCGCACAAAAAGAACGGGTGACAAAATAAGCAAAGCGTGACGATCGGTCAAAGACCGATGTCACGCTTGTTAATTTCACCGATTATGAATTTTACATTTTCATCGATCGGTTTTGTGCCGTCGACGCGTATGAGGGGACATGATAAGCATTTGATTTCATTTTCGATGAGATCTTCTCCACGAGAGTCGATTTTTCTGAAAAAACTCTCCTCGATCTCATATAAATCTCCGCCGGGCAGCATACGCTCGCCGAATTTTTCATATGAGCGGGCTCTTACGCGCGCCATTCGTATCTGCTTTGGGACGTCGATAAGCACGGCGAGATCGAAGCGATCGGTCACAACCTTGTCGTAGCTGCATTTGACAGACGCGAGGACAAATTTGTCGTATGCAGTTACTTCGGTTTTCAAAAGCGCTCTAAATTCGTCTTCTGTGCGCGGCGACGCATAGAGATAATTCGGGTCGGTCTTTGGAAAGTACATGTCCTCAACGTCGATAAAACGATAGCCGAAAGACTCGGCGAGCGCGCGTCCGAGCGTCGATTTACCGGCTCCGTTCAGACCGCATACGAGTATGCCTTTTACCATGATGCCCTCCGACAACGTTTTCATTATTGTACCACGACGCATAATAAAAATCAACGCAAAAGTTTTGCTGCGGTTATGTCAAAAACAGAGCCTTGTCATAAAATGGTAAGGTAAGTCGAAAGACTTCACAATTACTATTGATCGAAAGGCTGCGGTACGATAATGAAGCTGAATCATGCGATAGAGCGCAACGGTGCGCACGGATATTTTGCGTCTGCTAATACGGCGGGCGGGTTTTACTCGCTGTTCGGGGAGGCGTACGATGAAAAGAAATTTAAGTCGGTATACATACTCAAAGGCGGTCCAGGCACGGGGAAGAGCACGCTCATGGATACGATTGCGGCGCGCGCGGAGCGCGACGGATATGAATTCGAAGCTCTTTTGTGCTCGTCAGACGCGGGCTCGCTCGACGGTATCATCATAGATGCGCTCGGCACCGCGATACTCGATGGCACGGCGCCGCACTGTCACGACCCGGTTTATCCCGGCGTATGCGGCAGTATAATCAATCTCGGCGCGTTTTGGAATGAAGATGAGCTGCGCGGTCACAGAGGCGAAATAGAGGCGCTGTTCCGTGACAAGTCGGCTGCGTATACGAGAACATACCGACTCTTGCACGCGGCGGGAACGGCGCGTAAAGACGTCATAGGAGCATACGAGCGCGCGACAGACACGGCCAAGACTGACGCAGCCGTCAGAAGGCTTTTGCGCCAGCTTGTCGGGCACGGAACGGACGGCGCAGAGACGCACCGTTTCATATCGGCGTATTCCACGATAGGAAATGTACGTCTTGACACGCTTGACAAAATGGCAAAGACGACGGTGACGGTCAGCTCATCTCACGGCGCAGGGTACGTTTACATGAACCGTCTGCGCGAAGCGTCAAAGGGAATGGCAACGGTGGTTTGTCCCGATGCGCTTTTGCCCGAATACTGCGAGGCTGTTTATTTTCCCGACGAGGAGGTACTATATAAGCTCGCCGACGATGAAGAGTACGAAAAGGGCGACGTTCGCGTCAACTGCTCGCGCTTTGTTTCATCGGAAGAGGTGCGTCAAAACCGAGCTAAGATAAGATTTTCGGATAAGATCGCGGATACGCTGATAGATGAGGCGTTGTCGTCGCTTTCGGAAGCGGGAAAGATACACGGTGAGATCGAGAAAATATACACTCCTGCGATGAATTTTAAAGGCGTGACGGAAACCGCACGCGCACTTGAAGAAAAAATCTTTTCATAAGAGCGTTCGGATAATGAAAAACGGGAGCCTTTCGGAGGCTCCCGTTTTATGCTTTATACGTTGAATCGGAACAGCACGACGTCGCCGTCCTGCATCACGTAGTCCTTGCCTTCGCTGCGCACGAGTCCGCGCTCTTTTGCCGCGTTCATCGAGCCGCATTCGTGCAGCGCATCGTATGAGACGATTTCCGCTCGTATGAAGCCGCGCTCGAAGTCGCTGTGAATTTTGCCCGCCGCCTGCGGAGCCTTTGTGCCGCGCTTGATAGTCCACGCGCGCACC
>CANQMJ010000156.1 GCA_947624945.1 uncultured Clostridia bacterium
AACCCCTCCCAAGAGCAACACCATATCTATTGTTTTCTTCTTTTGGTTCATTGGGTCATATCTATTGACATCGCAGATTTGCAGGCGCCTTTTTGTGCGTCCGCCTCTTGCTATTTGACATCGGATGATGTATAATATAGGGTACTATAAAAATAAATCGCAAAGGAATATTATATAAAGTGAAGATAATAGACAAGATGTTCGGCACATACAGCGAACGACAGATAAAGAAGGTGCGCCCGATCGTCGACAGGATTGAATCGCTCGCGCCGAAATACTCGGCTATGTCGGACGCGGAAATGCTCGCCGAGACATCGCGGTTCAAGTCGATGCTCGCTGATGGCAAAACGCTCGACGACATTCTGCCCGAGGCGTTCGCGCTCGTGCGCGAAGCGTGCGACCGCGTGCTCGGCAAGCGTCCGTTCAACTGCCAGCTTCTCTGCGGCATACTGCTCCATCAGGGACGCATCGCCGAGATGAAGACGGGCGAGGGCAAGACGATAGTTGCGACGATGCCGTCGTATCTGAACGCGCTGACGGGCAAGGGCGTACACGTCGTGACGGTAAACGAATACCTCGCGCGAAGCCAGGGCGAGGAGATGGGACGCGTCCATGAGTTTCTCGGTCTGTCGACGGGACTAATAGTCCACGGTCAGTCGACGAAGGAAAAGCAGGCGGCGTACAACTGCGACATCACGTACTGCACGAACAACGAGCTCGGATTCGACTATCTGCGCGACAACATGGTGAAATACAAGGAATATCTGACCCAGCGCGGTCACAATTTCGCGATCGTCGACGAGGTCGACTCGATTTTGATAGATGAGGCGCGTACGCCGCTGATCATATCGGGTCCCGGCGAGGAGCCGTCCGACATGTACGAGCGCGCGGAGGAGCTCGTGTCGCGTATGCGCCCGTTCGTGATAAAGGAGCTTGACGCGAAAGAGGACGTCGAGGACGTCATCGCCCGCGAGGGCGTCGACCCCGATTATATCGTCGATGAGAAAAAGCGCACGACGACGCTGACGGCGAAGGGCATAGAAAAGGCGGAGAAGTACTTCGGCATCGACAATTTCGGCGACGGCGAGAACGCGTCGACGGCGCATTATGTGTATCAGGCGCTCAAGGCGCACGGCATAATGCACCGCGACATCGACTATATAGTCAACGACAGCGGCGTCATGATAATCGACTCGTTCACGGGCCGTATGATGCCGGGACGGCGCTTCAACGACGGTCTCCACCAGGCTATCGAGGCAAAGGAGCACGTACAGATACAGAGCGAGAACCAGACGCAGGCGACGATCACGTTCCAGAATTTCTTCCGCATGTACGGCAAGCTGTCGGGCATGACGGGCACGGCGCTGTCGGAGGAAAACGAGTTCCGCGAGATATATAATCTCGACGTCGTAGAGGTTCCGACGAACAAGCCGATGATACGCGTCGACCACAACGACATCGTTTATAAGACCGAAAAAGCAAAATACGACGCTGTCATAGCTGAGATCAAGCGCTGCCACGAAAAGGGGCAGCCCGTACTTGTCGGCACAGTGTCGATCGAAAAGTCGGAGGCGCTCTCAAAGAAGCTCAAGGGCGCGGGTATACCGCATACGGTCTTAAACGCGAAGTATCACGAGCGCGAGGCGGAGATAGTCGCGCAGGCGGGCAAATTAGGCGCCGTCACGATCTCGACAAATATGGCGGGACGCGGAACCGATATACTGCTCGGCGGAAACGCCGAATATCTCGCGAAGGCGCAGATGCGGCGCGAAAAGAACGAGGATGGCAGTGACAAGTACGACGAGAGAATGATCGCGATGGCGACGGGCTCGGCGCAGTCCGTGTCGGAGGAAGTGCTCGCGGCTAGAGCTGTGTATCAGGAGCTTTATAAGAAATTTCAGAAGGACATCGAGCCCGAGGCGAAAAAGGTCTGCGAGGCGGGCGGTCTTTACGTTATCGGTACGGAGCGCCACGAGAGCCGCCGCATCGACAACCAGCTTCGCGGACGTTCCGGACGTCAGGGAGACCCGGGCGAGTCGCGGTTCTACATCTCGCTCGAGGACGACCTCATGCGCCTTTTCGGCGGCGACAGACTGTATAACATCGTCGACAGGCTGAGACTGCCCGACGACGTGCCGATAGACGCGGCGATACTGTCAAATTCTATCGAGACGGCGCAGAAGCGCATCGAGGCGCAGAACTTCAACAGACGTAAAAACGTCCTCGAATACGATGACGTCATGAACCAGCAGCGCACGATCATTTATAAGCAGCGCGCAGAGGTACTCGAAGGGCTCGACCTGCACGAAAAGATCATAGCGATGATAACGGGCACTGTCGGCGAGGACGCGGAGGTCCATACGACGGGCGAGTCGCCGGACGTTTGGACGCTCGACGAGCTTCTGAACAATTACGCGGGCATACTGTTCGCGCGCGGCGACGAGAGCTATTCCAAAGAAGCGCTGTCGGCGATGAAGCCGCAGGAGATAAAGGAAAAGCTGACGGACAAGGCGCTCGAGATATACAAGTCGAAGGAGACGAAGTACGGCGAGGAGTGGATGCGCAACGTGGAGCGCAACGTGCTTTTGACCGTTGTCGACCGTCACTGGATGGAGCATCTTGACGCGATGGACGACCTGCGCGACAGCATCAACCTCGAAGCGTACGCGCAGCGCAATCCGCTGACCGAGTACCGCATCGCGGGCATGAACCTGTTCGACCAGATGACGGACGATATACGCCGCGATACGACGCGAATGATCCTGTCGGCGATACCGCGCGAGGAATTCGAACGCCGCCGTCAGGCTGTGGTGTCGAGGAACGCGATTCACGGCACGAACGGTCCGATATCGACGGGCGAGAAAAAGGTGCCGGTGAAGAAAACGGCGGCAGAGAAGGTCGGAAGAAACGATCCGTGTCCGTGCGGGTCGGGGAAGAAGTACAAGAACTGCTGCGGAAGGTAAAATATAAGATATAATTATGATACCGAAGCATCTCGAAAGAGGCGACAAAATAGCGATAGTCAGCCTGTCAAGCGGTATTCTCGGTATGCCGTACTGCCGTCACGAGCTTGAGCTCGGCTTATCGCGTCTGCGCGAGTTCGGACTTGAACCCGTAATAATGGACAATGCGCTTGCGGGTGTTGACTATCTGAAAGAGCACCCTGAAAAACGTGCTGCCGACCTGAAGCAGGCGTTCCTTGACGACAGTATCAAAGCCGTCATGACCGCTATCGGAGGCGACGACACGTACAGAACGATACCGTATCTGTTTGAAGACGCGGAGTTCGTTCGCGCCGTGCGCGAGCATCCGAAGATATTCACGGGCTTCTCAGACACGACCATAAATCACATAATGCTGAACAGGCTCGGGTTGTCGACGTTTTACGGACCGTGTTTCATCGCCGACATAGCGGAGCTTGACGCTGAAATGCTGCCGTACACGAGGGAATATTTTGAGAAATATTTTTCCGACGGAGCAGGGTACGAGATAAAATCAAGTCCCGTATGGTATGATGACAGGGAGAGTTTCGGTCCCGAACAGCTCGGTGTGCCGAGAGTTTGTCATACCGAGACGCGCGGATTTGAGACGCTGCACGGCGGCGGCAAGGTCACGGGCAAGCTGTACGGCGGCTGCATCGAGAGCATCTATGACGCGTTTACGGGCGCAACATACGAGGACGAGCCGGCTGTGTGCGAGAGATACGGCATATTCCCGACCATGGACGAGTGGGGCGAGAAGATACTGTTTCTTGAAACGTCCGAATCGAAAACCGCGCCCGACGCATTTGAAAAGATGATGTATGAGCTGAAAAGACGCGGGATACTCGGCGCGGTCAAGGGTGTGATCGCGGGCAAACCGACTGACGAGACGTATTATGAGGAATACAAGGACGTTTATAAAAAGGTGTTTTACGACATCGACACGCCAGTACTGTACAATGTGAACTTCGGTCACGCTCTGCCTCGGTGCGTGCTGCCGTACGACGCGGAAACGACCGTCGACTACGACGAAAAACGGATAGTCATAACGTCGCGCATGCTCTTTTGACCGCGATATATTATTGAAACTGAAAGGAAAGTCAAAGTGGGACTCGGCATCCTCCTTTTCGGGTACGTGTTCGTGGCGCTGTTCACGTTCTCGCCCGTATATTTTGTCACCGACCTCGTCGGCGCGTATCTGATATTCGTCGCGCTCGGCAAACTGCGGCGTCATGCGCCGCGGTTCAAATATGCGGTCGTTTCGAACTACGCATATTTTATTATCGCGGCGGTGCAGTGCGTGTATACGTCGGTCAAGGTCATAGGACTGTACGACGGCGAAGAGCTTTTCGACCACGCGCTCGAGATATGCCGCCTCGCGGCGCTGTTTCTTTTGACCGTGACGATGCTGCTCGCGCTGTCGCAGCTCGCCTCGTCGGTTGGCGACGAAAAGCTGGCGGACAAGGGCAAGCGCAACGTGTATTTCTTTGTATTGAGTTACGTTCTCATGATCGCGTTGTCGCTCGACTTCGAGTTTATGCGTGATTTCAAGGCGGCGTTCTCCGCGTTCGGACTGATGTTCCGCATCCTCTGCGCGCTTCTCAACTGCGTGTACATACACAGCTGCTACATGTGGATATGTCTCGAGTCTGACCACGATATGGACAGGCTGTCGGCGGGGGACAGGTTCATCGGCAGGATAATGCCGAAAAAAGGCAACAAGGACGCGGACGATATAGACGGTGTGGACACGGCGGCGGAGGTTAAGAAACCGCCGAAAAAATCGGCGCCCGAGCCGAAGTCGAAACCGCCGATAGTGCATCACAAATATAAAAAGAAATAGTTTTTGCATATATAAAACGCCCGTGCGGGCGAGGACGATATAATTTCCGAGGTGGAGGTATATGATGTCGGTGCTGTTTTTGATATTGGCGGTCGTTATCTTTGCAAATCCCTACGTCGTGACGGTCGATTTTCTGCCGGACGCCGTCGGGTGCCTGCTCGTGTGGTTCGCGCTGAAGCATGCGGAGCCGTTTTCGCCCGAGCTCGAGGACGCGCGCAAGCTGTGGCTGCGTCTCGCCGCAATCACGGCTGTCGACGCCGCCGTGTTCTACATGATCGGCACAGATGACAGGGTGATGATACT
>CANQMJ010000157.1 GCA_947624945.1 uncultured Clostridia bacterium
CGTTGACGCACTCCTCCGCGTCCTCTTTTTGGCGCAGCACGCCGTATGTGACGGCATAATACGCGTGACCGTACTTTTCCATAGTGCGCTCGACCGCCGCCTCGTCGCGCTTTCGGTACAGTTCCACTATCTTTGAGTCGTCCATATCGCCGCCTCCTTTCCCATGTCGTCAATGCCCTTCACCTGTAAAGACAACTTTTTCACGCCGAACGTTTCGCAAAATTCAAAAATTTTTTTCGATAATATTTTATCACGTCCGCGCGCGCCTTTCAACAAGCATATATGCGTTTATTGCAAAATGTAAATTTGCAAATGATATTGAACAGCGCGGTATGTGCTTTCTCGGCGGTGTATCGGAACGCGGATTTTTCAAAATAAATATTGATTTTACAGCCGTACTCGCTTATAATGTAAGCATCATAAAGTCAAAAAGGGAGATTATGCAAATACCGTGAAAAAAACGATAGTCCTCGTCGGGATCGGAGGCTACGGCTCGCTCTACGTCAACGAAATCCTTCGCCCCGAAAATAAAGACAAATTCGACCTCGTCGGCGCCGTCGACCCGTTCCCCGCGTCGTGCCGCCGCCTCGACGACATCATATCCGCATGCGGTCAACCGTACCGCACGCTGTCCGAATTCTACGCCGAACATACAGCCGAGCTGTGCGTCATCGCAACGCCGATACAGTTCCACACCGAAAACATACTCGAAGCGCTCGCGCACGGCTCCGACGTGCTCTGCGAAAAGCCGCTCTGCGGCGACGCCCGCGACATTGACAAACTTCTCGACGCCGAAGCAAAGAGCGGTCACCGCGTTTCGATAGGCTACCAGTGGTCGCACAGCGAGGCGATACAAAAGATGAAGTGTGACATCATGTCCGGCATCTACGGCGAGCCCGTAAGCCTGCGCACGCTTATCCTTTGGCCGCGCGACAGGAAATACTTCGGACGCGGCACCGGCTGGGCGGGCAGGATACGCGCCGCCGACGGCTCGCTCATCTACGACAGCGTCGCCAACAACGCCGCCGCCCACTACCTGCACAACATGCTCTACGTGACGGGACGCGCCGTCGACGAGAGCCGCCGCGTCGTCGACGTCGACGCTGACCTGACGCGAGTAAACGATATCGAAAACTTCGACTCTGCGGTCATTCGCTGCACGCTCGAGGGCGGCGCGAAAGCGCTGTTCGTTGCGTCACACACAGTCGACGTGACTGTCAACCCGATATTCGACTACAAATTCACGCGCGGACGCATCACGTTCTCGCAGAACGATGCGCCCGAATCGCTCGCGGAGCGCGATATCTATACGGCGGGTCACATCGTCGGCGTCGCCGACGACGGCGTGCGCCGCGACTACGGCGACCCGTTCATCTTCCCCGAGCGCAAGCTGCACGTCGCCGCGTTCGGCGACAAAGTCCTATGCGGCATACGCGCCGCGTCCGAGCACACGCGCCTCATCAATAAGATCGGCGAGAGCTTCCCGATACGCGACATCGACAAGAGCGAGATCCGCGAGCGCGGCGAGCTCCTCTACGTCGACGGACTGGCCGAGAAGCTGATAAGCATATATAACGAGGGATAAAATCACGACGGAGCGGCTTTTCTTAAAGCCGCTCCGTCTTTCTGTTCTGTCCTTATCTGAACACGTTCCCGTCGATGTCGAATATGCCTGTGCGCGTGATCCCGTATACGTCGCCGCCCGGCGCGATGTTGTCGAGCGTGATACCCGTCGCGTTCGTCACGGCTTTGACCACATATTCGGGATTCAGATACGACTCCGACGCGGCGTCGAGCCGCGTTTTTATTCTGAGCTCGTCTCTGCCGCCCTCGCATACGAGCGATTTTATGAACGGTCTTATGTCGCACTCCGTCTCGCCCGACTTCGTCCGCTTCATCTCGACTATCGGGCCCGCCATCATTTTTTCAACGGCGCCGACCGGGTCGTCGCAGCAGCCAGTACCGCGAATGACGATGTCGTAATCCGAGTACGCGATATCGCGAAATTTTCTCTCCGGCGCATATGCGTCGATGATTTTTATATCGTCCGGCGACTCGCGGCGCAGACGCTCCGCTATCAGCGCATAGTCCGCGCTCTCGCCCATCACTTTCACGTCGAACAGCTCGTACGTGCTCTCGACGCCGACCGAAAGCGGCAGCGCAAACACAAGCTTCGGATGCGGGTTGAACCCTTCCGTGTAGTATATGCCGATGTCGGCGCGTATCAGCATGCGCGTCACCGTCCGCATAAGGTCGAGATGCGATATGAACGACAGCGCTCCCGTCTTTGTAAACGCGACGCGCACCGGCGCTGTGGCAGGCTGCGTCACCGCTCTCTCATTTTCCGACACAGCGTATCACCTCCGTACACAAACGCTCCGCACCCCGAGCAACTCTCGCGGCAATTCTTCGACGGCTCCGACCTCTCCGCCATCTCCATTTCGCGCATGAAAAACTTCTTCGTCACGCCGATGTCGATGACATCCCACGGCAATATTTCACCGTAGTCTCGCTCGCGTCGAGCGTAAAAGTCGGGGTCTATGCCGGCGGCGCGGAACGATTCGTCCCACGTCTCCATCGAGAAATACTCGTCCCACGCGTCGAAAGACGCGCCGCGCTTGTGCATTTCGAGCAGCACACGCGACAGCCGCCTGTCGCCTCTCGCAAGCACAGCCTCGACGAACGACACCTTCGAGTCGTGAAAATTATACTTTATCTTTCTGTCGTGTATGTTGTCCGCTATTAACTGCTGACGGCGCTCGAACTCCTCCATCGTTATCTGCGGGAACCACTGGAACGGCGTGAACGGCTTCGGTATGAAGCACGCCGTCGATATCGTGACCTGCGGCGGACGGCGCTTGTTGCGCCCCTCCGTTTTGTAATATTCCTCGATAACGCGCTCCGCCAGCTTCGCGATGCCGACGACGTCCTCGTCCGTCTCCGTCGGCAGACCTATCATGAAGTACAGCTTGACCTGCGACTTGCCCGCCTCGAACGCGATATGCACCGCGTTCAGTATGTCCTCCTCGCGGACGTTCTTGTTAATCGCGTCGCGCAGCCTCTGCGTCCCCGCCTCCGGCGCGAACGTCAGCCCCGACGAACGCACGCCGCTTATCTTCGCCATAAGCTCGCGCGTAAAACTGTCGGCGCGCAGCGACGGCAGCGACAGCGATATTTTGTTGTCATTCGTCCACTTTATCAGCTCGTCAGTCAGGCTGTCGACGCACGTGTAGTCGTCGATAGCGAGCGACGTCAGCGATATCTCGTCGTAGCCCGTGTTCTTGTACATCTCCGCCGCCTGACGGCACAGCGTCTCGACGGACCTGTCGCGAACGGGACGGTATATCATGCCCGCCTGGCAGAATCGGCAGCCGCGTATGCAGCCGCGGAACACCTCGAGCATTATGCGGTCGTGGACGACCTCCGTGTACGGCATGACGGGACTCGTCGGAAAATATGCATTGTCGAAATCCTCGACGATGCGCTTTTTGACGCGTCTCGGCACGTTTTCGTCGACCGGCTCAAACGTCGATATCACACCGTCCGCACCGTATTCGACACGATACAGCGACGGCACATAGAAGCCCTCGAGCTCCGTCGCCGCCGCGTAGAGAAATTTTTCACGCGTGTACTCGCCCGATTCATTCATCTTGACGTACAATCTCGCGAGCTCGGGCAGCGCTTCCTCGCCCTCGCCGATCGAGAAGATGTCGAAGAAATCCGCCACAGGCTCCGCGTTGTACGCGCACGGACCGCCGCCTATAACGATCGGATCGTCCTCGCCTCTTTCATTTGCGAGCATAGGTATGCCTGCAAGGTCGAGCATCGCGAGCACGTTAGTGTAGCACATTTCGTATTGCAGCGTGAACGCGACGATGTCGAACTCCCTTATCGGGTCGCCGCTCTCGTGCGCCCAAAGCGGGATATCGTACTCCCTCATGCGCTCCTGCATATCCGTCCACGGCGTGTATACGCGCTCGCACCACACGTCGTCAAGCTCGTTTAGCGCGCCGTACAGTATGCGCACGCCGAGATTCGACATACCTATCTCATACGTATCTGGAAAACAGAACGCGAACCGGCACTTTATGCGCGATTTGTCCTTTACGACCTGATTTCTCTCGCCGCCCGTGTACCGCGCGGGCTTTGATACGCTTTTCAGTATGCTTGCATATTTTCTATGATCCATACAGTTTGGTCGAGGGGAGCGACGACGCCCCCCTCGTTTACTTTCGTAAGATTTATTGTTGACGCTTTATTACGACACTATCATCTTCGACGTTATAAACATCGGCACGACCCAGAAAAGCTGATAAATCGTTATGAACAGCGGCGACAGTTCGAGCGAACCCGCGCCGAATATGATCGCGAGTATCGACACGAACACGCTTATCATGACCGATATGACTGCCAGCATCGTGTTTATGCTGCGCGCATGCAGCACCTTCTCGCAGAGCGTCACAGTCTGGAGCAGCGTCTTCGGCGAATCCTTCGAGACTAAACCGCTCGCGACGTTCGCCTCTACCTCCGTTCTGTCTGCCAGCGACTTGCATCTGATAATGCGGACGGGGTAACGCTTCAGCTTTATCTGTCTGCCGAGGAATTCCTCGGTCACGTTCGGGTCGAACGTCTTTATTCCGACGAACAGACCGCCGCGGTCTAACTGCTTGAGAATGAATTCAAAGTCGGCGTCGACGAGGTACGATATAAGCATACGCGAGACGAATTTGCCGTCCTGCACCATGTACATTATCGACACGGAGTCGCCGAACTCGTCGTTTCTGTGCTCCTGGAGCGGTCTCGGTATGCGTATACCTGCCGCCTCGATAGCGTCGAGCGAGCCGAATATCACCGACGAGCCGTCGACCGTCGTCTCAAGAAAACCGGGCATGCATCTTACGAGCTCGACGTCCTCGGAGTGACCGATATCGCGCGTCGCGAGATCGAACACGTCCGCGAGCGGACCGCCGACTGTGCAGAACACGCTCGCCGCCATGTAGAGGACG
>CANQMJ010000158.1 GCA_947624945.1 uncultured Clostridia bacterium
ATTCGAAAAGGGCATGGACCCCGAAAACGCGATGCCCGCCCTCATGCGCGCATGTGAGCTCGTGCAGCTCCTCGGCGCGGGCGATGTCGTCGACGGCGTCATAGACGAATATCCGTCGCCGCGCGCGGAGCGCAGAGTCAAATTCGAGCCCGAACGCATAAGCGGGTTCCTCGGCGTCGACATCTCGCGCGAATACATGGTGTCGGCGCTCGAAAAGCTGTCGTTTGAGGTCGACGGCGACTATGTTGTCGTGCCGTCGTGGCGCGCCGACGTCGAGTGCATGAGCGACCTTGCCGAAGAGGTCATAAGAATGTACGGCTACAACGAGGTCCCGACGACGCTGCCCGTCATCAGAATGGCGCAGGGCGGCAGAACGGAGCGCCAGCAGTTCGACGAGAACGTGAAGTCGCTCCTTTGCGGCATGGGACTGTGGGAGGCGGAGACGTTCTCCTTCATCAGCCCGCGCGCCTACGACGCGATAAGACTTGCGGCGGACGACAAAAAGCGAAATTCGGTCGTTATATCTAATCCTCTCGGCGAGGACACGAGCGTCATGAGAACGACGTCGCTGCCGTCTATGCTCGACGTGCTCGCGCACAATAAAAATCACAAAAATCCACAGGCGGCGATGTACGAGCTCGCCACCGTATATATCCCCACGTCCCCCGACACGCTGCCCGACGAGCGCCACGTGCTCGCGCTCGGAATGTACGATTTCTGCGATTTCTACACGCTCAAGGGCATCGTCGAGCGCGTGCTCTCGATGGCGCGTGTGACCGGATATAAGTTCGCAACGGTCACGGACGATCCGTCCTATCACCCCGGCAGATGCGCTGCCGTCGTCCGCGACGGCGAGACGCTCGCTGTGCTCGGTCAGATACATCCCGACACAGCCGCCGCATACGGGCTTTCGGGCGAGGTCCTTGCCGCCGAGATCGACATTGACCGCGTATTCGAGCTGCGCGACACGCACCTTGAATTCCGTCATCTGCCGCGCTATCCCTCTATCGCGCGCGACTTCTCGTTCGTATGCGACGAATCGCTCGAGGCGGGCAGCATCGAGGACGTCTGCATAAAGACAGGCGGCAAGCTCGTCGAGTCCGCAGTCGTGTTCGACGTTTACCGCGGCATACAGGTCGGCGCGGGCAAGAAGAGCGTGTCGATAAGGGTGACGCTGCGCGCCGAGGACAGAACGCTCACCGACGAGGAGGCGGACAAGATCGCGCAGAAGATGCTGCGCGCATTGTCCGAGACGATGGGCGTCGTGCTCCGCGATAAATAATATTTCCCGAAGGGAAAATACCTTAACTAAAAAACACCGCGCTGCGGCTGTGCGAACAGCTTCGCGCGGTGTTTTTTGCTGCGGTTTCACCATACTTTTAGTAAAGCGAAACCGCCGCCAAACCAGTATCACTACGCTTTTCGCGAAGCGAATAATTTGTCGTCCAAGCTATGGCAACGAGCCGTCAGGCTTCGCAGTCACACCTACGCGCAATTTGCTCGTGCGTTGACGGCGCACCCATTGTCCGACGTAGACACGATGTTTCGGTGGCGCAGTCGCCCCGTCGCGAGGGAGCTGTTTGCAGGAAGTGTTGACGCGGTGTTCTTTTGGAGAGGGGGTTCGGGGGAGGACTTTTTCTTTTTAAGAAAAAGTCCTCATCCCGTACTGTCTCTTTCTTGCGAGAAAGTCCCCCTTGTCAAAAACCAATTTGAAGGTGTGAACGACGTCACCACGTCAGGTGTGCAAAGGTAGCTGCCGATGGAAGCAGACCGCACGAACATCCGCGGTGAGCGGCAGTTCGCAGCTAACGCTACGACCTGCGACACGTTTCCGCTGACGCGGAAAGTGTGCGCTTTCTATGCCGCACGTCATAACTCATGCCGCCGCTTCATATACATACACCGAACGGAGGTGTTGCATATCGAGGCGGTCGCGTCGTTTTTCGGCGGTATAATGCCGCCGACGCTTATCCTTGTCGGAATATTTTTTGCCGTGCGCCTGCGCGGCTTCTACATTTTTCACCCGCTGCGCACTGTAAAATTGATGACGGAACGCAAGGGCGACGGCATATCGCCGCTCCGCGCGGCGACGATGGCACTCGCGGGAACGCTCGGCGTCGGCAACATCACGGGCGTCGTCTCCGCGATAGCGATGGGAGGCGCGGGCGCGATATTCTGGATGTGGGTGTCGGCAGCGGCGGCGATGTCGGTCAAATACGCCGAGACATATCTCGCCGTCCGCTACCGCAGACACGACAAAAGCGGCTACTACGGCGGCGCGCCGTACTACATGGACGGCGGACTCGGCAAAAAGCACGCGCACGCGGTCGGCGCATTTTTTGCCGTCCTCTGCGTGTGCAACGCGTTCACGGTCGGCGGAGTCTTGCAGGTAAACGCGGCGTCGAGAAGCGCCGCCGACCTCACGGGACTGCCCGCATACGCGGTCGGCGTTCTGCTCGCGATACTGACGCTGCTCGCCGTCACGGGCGGCGCAAAACGCATCACAGATGTGACCGTGTGGCTTATCCCCGCCGTCTCGGCTGTATACATAGCGATGTGCGCCGCCGTCATCTTCATCAACCGCGACGCGGTGCCGGCGGCGCTCTCGGCGATATTCAAAGGCGCGTTTTCGACGCGGGCGGTCGGGGGCGGCGTCGGAGGCAGCGCGATAGCGTCGGCGGTGCGGTACGGGGTGACGCGCGGCGTCGTGACGAACGAGGCGGGCGCGGGCACGTCGCCGACGGCACACGCGTGCGCGGACGCGGTATCGCCCGAGGCGCAGGGCTGCCTCGGCATATTCGAGGTGTTCGCCGACACGATAGTGATATGTACACTCACTGCGCTCGCGGCGCTGACATCGGGCGTGCGGTTCGGCGGCGACCCGATGGCGGACTGCATAGAGGTGTTCGCGTCGTCGCTCGGCGGCATCGCCGAGATATTGCTCTCGCTGTGCGTATTCGTATTCGTGCTCGCGACTCTGTTTTCGCAGCACTATTACGCACGCGTCGCGCTGCGCTATCTCGGCGGCGGCAGACGCGCGACGGCGGTGTTCACGGCGATGTTCGCCGCGATGATAATCGCGGGCTCTTGCATGGCGCCGCCCGCCGTTTGGACTGCGGCGGACATAACTGTCGGCGTAATGACGGTGTGCAACGCCACGTGCCTATACATAATGCGCCGCGAGGTCGAAGCTCCGATATTCAAAAACGAAAGGAATACGAAAAAATGATGAAAGCAAGACTTATCTTACGTGCGGCGGCGCTCATGCTTGCCGCGCCGCTCATGGCGACGTTCACATACGCCGCAGACAGCGCGTCCGGCGAATTCCGCGTATACGTGCGCGGCGTCCGCGTCGACTGCACCGCCGCAGACGACGGAACTTTGTGCGTGCCGCTATACGATTTTTGCGCCGAGATGACGGACGGCGAGGCGGCAGTAAGCTGCGACGGCGGCGTTTTCACCGTCGTATGTAACGAAATATCGGTGACTGCGGCGGCGGGTGAGCAGTACGTCGTCTCAAACGGGCGCTGCTTCTGGTGCGGCGCCGAAAACGAGTCGCGCGGCGGCGGCTTGTACGTCTCCGTCGACGCGCTCGCACGTGCATTCGGTGCCGAGGCGAAGCATGACGACGCGCGCGGCCGCGTCACCGTCGGCGACGGCGGCGCAGTCATGTCGGGCGACAAATACTACGACAAGACCGAGCTGTTCTGGCTGTCGCACATAATCGCCGCCGAGAGCCGAGGCGAGCCGCTCTACGGAAAGATCGCGGTCGGCACCGTCGTCTACGACCGCGTCATGTCGGACAAATACCCAAGCACCGTCTACGGCGTCATATTCGACATGCGCCACGGCGTACAGTTCGCGCCCGCGTACACGGGATCGGTGTTCCGCACGCCTAACGAGGAGAGCATCATCGCGGCGAAGCTGTGCATGGACGGCGCGCGCATCCCCGGCGAGCCGTTTTACTTCTGCACGACGGAGATAATGTCGACGTCGTGGGCAGGGAAGAACCGCACCTATATCGCGACGATAGGCAACCACGCGTTTTTCGCGTAGGTTTTATTCGGGTATAAAGAAAATTTTTTCATAACCTCTTGCATTTGCCGTTTCTTTGTGTTATAATAATCGCACTGTGAATTTGTATCTGAAACGGTATATATCTTGGAGGTATCCCATGGCAAAATGTTCAATCTGCGGCAAGGGCGTGACGTTCGGTCACAACGTATCCCACTCCGAGCGCAAGACTTCGCGTTCCTGGAAACCCAATATCCGCAAGATCCGCATCAATGACGGCGGCACACACAAGACCGTTGCCATTTGTTCGCGCTGCCTGCGCGCAAGCAAGCGCACGGGCTCCGTCACTCGCGCCATCTGAATGTGACGCGCCGGGCAGACTTCGTCTGCCCTTTTTTATTTCCGCTTTATGTCTGTGCTTTTTCTTGCGCATAATACGCCGCAGTGTATAATAGACGGCGCGAAACGCGCCGGCATCGACGCCGTCATTCTGCCGCCGGCAGACGGCATGGCGGAGCCCGTCGCTTCGCACCCCGATATGATCATGTACGCGGGCTTCGGACGCATTTTCGTGCGCGCGTGTCACGAAAATACAGCCGCCGCGGTTGCCGACTCGATAAAACGCTTCTCGCTGCCGTATTCGCCCTCGCTAACGTCGGACTCGCCGTCCGACACATATCCGTCCGACGTCGCGTTCGACTGCCTTATGATCGGCGGCGCGCTCGTCGGCAAAGCCGACTCGATATCGCACGCGGTAAAACGCGCGGCGGCGGAGTCGTCGGTGCCCGTGCTCGACGTGAAACAGGGATACGCCAAATGCTCGTCGTGCGTGTTCGGAAGCTCGCTCGTCACCGCCGATAAGTCAATATATACACTTGCCAAAGAACGCGGTTTGCGCGCATACAAAATCGAGCCCGGTCACATCTCGCTTCCCGGCTACGGAACGGGCTTTATAGGCGGCGCGTCGTTTTTC
>CANQMJ010000159.1 GCA_947624945.1 uncultured Clostridia bacterium
TTCGCGTGTTCCCCATACCGCTATTCTTATTTTTCATCGCCATAACGTCAGCAGCACGGGATCAGGTCCCCGCCCATACATTCGCAGCACGCGTCGGCGGCAAGAAGGTTGCAGCATAGATCGCAGCCGTCCGTGCGCGTCCGCATGCCACGGGACGAACGCGCCCGCAGACTGTCGCGCGTGTTCGAGTACTCAAAGTTGCCGGGCTCCATGTAGCAAGCAGTCTCGATGTGGCTCATCGCCTCCGCGTAATTGCCCGCCGCGACGCAGAGACAGCCGTATAGATAGTGCCACTCGGCGCCACGGCTGTGCTCCGGTATCGAGTTCAGTATCGCCGCCGCTCTGTCGTAGCGGCGCTCGTTTAAGAGCACGCGGACCTGTCTGTACGACGAATCATAAGAGCCGCCGTATGCGCTTTCCGACGAGGACGCGGGCGTGTCCTCGTACGCGTAGTCGTAGGCGGAGCCGCCCGACGACCGTATGCGCTCTATCTCCGCGTACGCCTCGTTTATCGCCTTCATCTTCTCCTCCGCGAGGTCGGATAAGTCCGAATCCGCGTAGTTGTCGGGATGATATTTCTTTGCAAGCGCGTAATATGCCTTTTTTATCTCGGCGTCGGACGCGTTTCTGTCAACGCCCAGCGTCTTGTAAGGATCCGTCAACGGCGTTCCCCCTTTGCTTTTTTGCAGTTTCTCTATCTTTATCGAGCCGCGACGCGGACACGCGCCCCGCCTCGCTCTTCATTCCCATCGACAGTATATTTATCACCACCGACCGCGCCGTCTCGTTTCCGCCGTCAAATAGCTCGGCGGCGTTTATCGCGCGTTCGAGCTCGAGGCACATCGCCGCCGTCACAGCGTCTTTCGTGCTCTCCGTCCACGGACGCGGATACAACTCCGCGATCCTGTTACGCCGCCCCGCGTCGACGTCGCGGTCCATGTCGTCGACCTCGTCGATGATGTACACGAACCTGCCGACGCTGCGCCCGATCTCCGCCATTATGCGGCGCGCGCCGCCGTCAAGACCGTGCGCGAATACCGCCGAAAGCGCGTCCCCGAACGCGGCGGCACAGTCGGAGACTGTCGCGTCCGCGCTCTTTTCGAGCTCGTAAAGCCTCAAAAGCGCGCCGTCGACGCACCCCGTCAGATCAACATCGACATTTGCGCGGCGAAGGTACCGCCTCGCAAAAGACGACATCATGCGCGCACGCAGTCGGCGCATACCGTCCTCGTCGGCTATATCGTCCGACAGCTTGCGGTCGAGTAGCAACGCCGACACCGACGCAGAATATGCGAGAGCGTCGCAGTCGTCCGCCATCGGACGCTTTTTCAGCTTCACGCACCTGCGGCGGCTCATGTTCGGCGTCTCGCCTGTCGCGCACATGCGGCACAGCGCCAAAAACGCCATATCGTACGACAGCGTGACGGGAGACGTCGCGCCCAGATGCTTCTTCATCGAGCGGCACAGTCCGCAGTAAACGGCGCGGTAATATTCAGCCTCCCGAACTTTCAGCTCGGGCTCGTATGGTCTGACATAACCGAACATTCCCGTCACCGCCGTTTTTTAGGATAAATATACATAGTATACTATACTACATTTCATCGGATTTTTCAAGTAGCCGCGGCTTGTTTTTTTGATATCGGCATCCGTTTGCAGAATATTTCTTGACGCGGGCATCTTTGCATAGTATAATGGGATAAAAAGGCAACGCAAAAAAGGAAAACATAAAGAACATGAAAATTGGATTTATAGGACTCGGCAACATCGGCGCGTCCGTCATAGGCGGGATATTGCGCGGAAAGCTCGCCGACAAAAACGATATCGTCGGCTACGACATATCGACTACAACAACAAACAGCGTGAAATCGCAGTACGGCATACGCATCGCCGCCGACGGTCACGAGGCGGCACGGTTTGCCGATATTCTCTTCGTCGCCGTCAAGCCGCAGCATGTCGCGGGCGTGCTCTCCGAGATCAGCCCAGACGTGCGCGAGAACACCATCGTCGTCAATATCGCCGTCAGCAAGTCGATAGCGGAGCTGAACGAAGCGTTCGGACGTCCCGTCAAAATAGTGCGTCTTATGCCGAACACTCCCGTCCTCGTCGGCGAGGGCTGCATGGGCGTGTGCAGAAACGAATACGTCACCGACGAGGAGATGGCGCGCTGCATGGAGCTCTTCAACGGGTTCGGGCTCGCCGTCGAGATAGCGGAGAAATTCATCGACGACGTCGCAGGCGTATGTGCGAGCTCGCCCGCGTACGTGTTCATGTTCCTCGAGGCGCTCGCCGACAGCGCTGTCGCCGCGGGCATACCGCGCCGCGAGTCGTACACTCTCGTCGCGCAGACCGTCCTCGGCTCGGCGAAGCTGATGCTCGAAACGGGCAAGCACCCGGGCGAGCTCAAGGACATGATATGCTCGCCGGGCGGCACCACCATCGAGGGCGTGCGCGTGCTCGAGGAGCACGCGTTCCGCGGCACCGTCATCGACGCCGTAAAGGCGACGTTCGACAAGGCGAAGCAGCTTTGAGACAGCTCGACGAACGCGCTCTGTGCGAGCGCAGCATTGTAAAAAAATACAGGCGCGAGCTGTGGAACCCGTTCATCGCCGCCGTCAAGCGTTATGAGCTGATCGGCGAGGGCGACAGGATAGCGGTATGCATATCGGGCGGCAAGGATTCGATGCTGATGGCAAAGCTGATGCAGCTTTTGGAGCGCATAAGCGAGGTGAGGTTCGAGCTCGTTTATCTCGTGATGGACCCCGGCTACAGCGCCGATAACCGCCGCATGATAGAGGAAAACGCGTCAAAACTCGGCATACCCGCGACATTTTTCGAGACGGACATATTCGCGTCGTCCGAGGCCGCTGCGGGCGACTCGCCCTGCTATTTATGCGCCCGTATGCGGCGCGGTCACCTCTACGCGAAGGCGAAGGAGCTCGGCTGCAACAAGATCGCCCTCGGTCATCATTTTAACGACGTCATCGAGACGACGCTGCTCGGCATGTTCTACGGCTCGCAGCTGCAGGCGATGATACCGAAGGTGCACAGTCAAAACTTCGAGGGAATGGAACTGATCCGCCCCCTTTACTGCGTGCGCGAGGACGATATAGTCGCGTGGGCGCGGTATAACGGACTGTCGTTTATACGATGCGCGTGCCGCTTCACCGAGGCGGCGGGAATGTCCGCCGACGGCGTCGGCAATTCGAAGCGGTTCGAGATAAAGGCGCTTCTGCGCGAGCTTTCAAAGACGAATCCCGTGCTCGAAAAAAGCATATTCAACAGCATACACGCCGTATGCCTCGACACGTTCCCCGCCTACAAGTCGGACGGCGTCGAGCACAGCTTTCTCGAGCGGTATAATTCTATAGACAAAGCGAAAAACGATTGACGGCGCGCCGCTGAAAATGACGGCGCGCCGTAAATATCTTTTTCCGTTTTTACCCCTCTTTGAGTTCCCTCTCGACCTTACCGAACCATTCTTCGCCGCGGAACCTGTCGAACATCGGACTCTCGGTGTGCGAGATCAGGCGGGAATAAAGTGAGCTGCACGTCTCCCTGTCGCTTTTGACGTCGATGCGGTCGACGACATCATAGTCCCCGAATAAAGCCCCACCGTACCTGAAGCCGCCGCTCGCCATGTCGATATATTTCGCACATTCCGCGAGCTTTTCGAGGTGGTATCTGACCTTATCGCCCGCGTCCTTCATGCCGGCATAAATTCTCGCACAGTAGTAGTGCGCATTTGCGGCATTCAGATCATGGCTGTCGTCAAAGAACAGCTCGGACAGTCCGAGAACTGTCTTGTGCCTCGTCAGCCAATCTGCCGAGCCGACATGGTAAACGGCGTTCTGCAAAATCGCGACAAGCTGGATTATAAGGCTTTGATTTGCCTTTGTCTGCTCGTCTCCCGAAAGCACGTTTGCCGTGAGTATCTCCCGCGAAGAATTGAGACTGCATGCCGTTTCTGCATATTCCACGGCTTTTTCGGTGTCGCCGAGCGCCGCATATGAATAGCAGATGCGCTCGATCGCAAGATCTCTCAAAATTTGCACCGTCGATTCGTCAAGGATGCGCTTTTCGAGGGCGATAACCTCGTTAAGGCATTCTTTATTTTTGCGATTCCCGTTGTAATCGACGTAGATCGCAAACGCAAGACCGCCGATTATCTCGTGATTGTTCGGGAATTCCGCATAGAGCTCTCTGAATATCCCGACCGCGTCTCCCGTCTCGCCGACGCTGAGATGCTCCATCGCTTTTTTTCTGTACGCGTCGATCTTCTCCTTCTTCTTGCCTTCGCCCACGCCGAGCAGATCGTCGACCGAGACGCCGTAGAATTCCGCGATCCCCGGCAAAAGCGTGATATCGGGGTAGCCCTCGTCGCGTTCCCACTTTGAAACAGCCGAGATAGAAATGCCGAGATGCTCGGCAAGATCTTCCTGCGTGTTGCCCTTTTTGCGGCGAAACTCCCGCAGATTTTTTGAAATGATGATGTCCATGATAATTCTCCCAAATACGGATTTGAAATTGTAGGTAACGCAGCGCTTCGTTCTGATTTGATTATATCATATCCCGCGCACAAATCAATGACCGCGTTGTCAAATTGCCGTCGAATTATTGAACGGACAGTTGAAAAAGAAGCGTGCCGACACGATACGGCAGTAAAAATCCCCCTCACCTTTGGGTGAGGGGGAGGCGGTGTGCGGCGGTCTGTTTCTCGTATTTCGCTGTTGAATCTATGCGTAGGGAACTGAGAACAG
>CANQMJ010000160.1 GCA_947624945.1 uncultured Clostridia bacterium
ACGCAAGCTCGAGATTTGACGGCAGCAGGTCGACGCCCTCCTTATGCGTCAGTATACCGTCCGTCGGGTCGCGCACGTTGTCGCGTATGACATCAGACAGCTTTGTTGCAAGCGTCACTTGCAATGCGTCAGCGTCCCGCCATCCGAGACATGCGGTGAGATCGGCTTGCGGGTCAGCGTCCACGAGCAGCACACGCTTTCCCTGTGCCGCAAGTCCGACGCCGAGATTAAGCGCCGTCGTCGTCTTTCCGACTCCGCCTTTTTGATTGCATATTGCAATCGTTCTGCATTTCGCCATAAAAAATCCTCCTTAAATAGATTTAGCCGCCCGTGGCGAACGGACGGCTATGTATTGACTGTAAAAGGAAAAGCACGGTTTCAGTCGTGCTTTTGAGGTATGTTTAGTTTTTGCGGTTATCTGTAAAGCTCTCATATACTCGCATAACTTCGTATCGAGGCGGTTTCAAAAGTAGTAAATTTGTTGTAAAATCCGGCGTTTTGCGCCTCGTTATGCCAAATAAATCAAGTATTTACAGAGTTTTTTCTTTGTGGTCGACTTTCCTTGCGAGAAAGTCCCCCTTGTCAAAAAACCTATTCAAAGGTGTGAAAGACGTCACCCCGTCAGGTAGTCAAAGGTAGCTGCCGGTGGATGCAGACTGTACAATGAACCGCGGTGAGCGGAGCAACCAGTTATGGGTGCGGTATGTCACTTACGCGAAAAGTAAAAAGTCATAAATTTGTGAAAAGTACTTGACAAATCGCAAAATTTGTGGTATAATATAGGCAATCAAGGAGATAAAGCGGTTACGGCAAGCCGTTGTGTGTACAGGTTAAGCGGGGGAGCCTGCGGCACGCGGCTGTATGTACGCTTTACAAAAGCGTCAATATCTGCGCAAGGCTGTCGAAGCAGTAGTCGGCGTCGCGCGAGCGCCCGGCGTGGACGAGCACGGTCGTAAACCCTGCTCGCTTGCCGCCCCCGATATCGTTGACGACGCTGTCGCCGACCATGTAGAAGTGAGCGCCGGGAAAGCGGGAGCGGGCGATGTCGAATATCTCGCGGTGCGGCTTTGAGCAGCCGACAAGATCCGATATTATCATCCCGTCAAAGTATGCGGCGATGCCGAGAGCCTCGACGATTTCGGGCAGCTCGGGATAATTATTCGTCAAAAGCACGTTGCGCGCGCCGCGCGAAATTACGGCGCGAAGCGTGTCGGCGGCGTCGGGGTATAGGCGGTATCGTCGGTGGTCGGCGATGGCGGCGCGGGCGGCGCCTGCCGCCTCGGACGCGGTCATGTCGTCGACGCCGCATGCGATGAAGGCGTCGTATATCTGCCTGCGTATGCAGTCCCACGCCGCCTCGCCGTGCAGTCGCGACATCGTCGGGTCGGTGGTGTTCCACGGGTACCGCAGACGCAGGTGCGATTTTATCGCCTCCGCTGTCTCCGCGTCGAGGGTGTGCACGTATTCGCGCAGCGCCTCGACGACGGAGCTGCGCTTCGTCAGCCGCGGATACGCGAGCGTCATGTCGAAGTCCCAGCAGAATATCTTCATGTCCTCACCCCCCGATTCGATTTTAGCATATATTTCGATTTGAGTCAAGGCGGCTTGTCGGGGGAAACTTTTTTGTGGGGAAAACTTTTGAGGAAAGTTTTCCCCACACCCCTTTCAAACCTTTTTATGACTTTTATTTTAGGGAGGTTATCTCTACCCCGATGTTATATCGGTGCGTGGCGTTCGGTGCTCGAATTCGTCTCCGCTTTTATTAAATTGAGATGTTGCAAATATACGCGCGGTATGGTAGAATCAAAGTGTAAAACGCGAAAGGAACATATCGCTATGTCAATAAAATACTACGAAAACGAACGCATATTCAAGCTCGACACGTCGAATTCGACGTACGTGCTCGCTGTCGGCGAGGGCGGGTACGTGCTCGGCATGTACTACGGCGCGCACGTGGACGAGCACGATCTGCGCTATCTCTATGTGCGCGAGGGTCACGACTCGACGGTGCCGCTTTCGGCGTCGGTGCCGGACTGGAGATTTTCGCCTGACACGATGCAGGCGGAGTATCCGGCATACGGCTCCGGCGACTACCGCATACCGGCGCTGAAAATAAAGAACGCGGACGGCAACACGGTCACAGATCTGCGCTATCTGCGCCACAGCATATACGCGGGCAAGCCGGCGCTTCGCGGTATGCCGTCGACGAAGGCGGGCGACGGCGACGCGGACACGCTCGAGCTCGTCTGCCGCGACATCACGGGGGCGGAGATAACGCTGTATTATACGGCGTACAAGAATCACCCGATAATAACGCGCCGCGCGCGTGTGACGAATACGTCATGCGAGGCGATGTATCTTGAGCGCGTTTACAGCGCATCCGTCGATTTTACGCGCGATGAGTACAGGCTGCTGCACATGTGGGGCTGCTGGGGACGCGAGAAGCACGTCGAGCGCCGTGCGCTCGGTCACGGCACGACGTCGATATCGAGCACGAGAGGCGCGTCCGGTCACTATCACAACCCGTTCGCGGCGCTTCTGTCCCATGACTGCACGGAGGAGACGGGCGAGGCTTACGGCTTCTCGCTCGTTTACAGCGGCAATTTCTCGATCGACGTTGAGGTCGACGCGTTCGGACTGACGCGCATCATGTGCGGCGTCGACCCCGAGAGCTTCGAATGGAAGCTCGAGGCGGGCGAGAGCTTCGACACGCCCGAGGCGGTCCTCGTCTACTCCGACTGCGGCGAGGGCGGCATGTCGCGTGCGCTCCACCGCTTCTGGCGCGAGCATCTGCTCGAAAAGAAGTGGCTGGAGGCGCCGCGTCCGATAGTGGTCAACAACTGGGAGGCCACGTACTTCGACTTCGACGCGGACAAGATAGTGTCGATAGCGAAGGAAGCGGCGGAGCTCGGACTCGACATGCTCGTGCTCGACGACGGCTGGTTCGGCGTGCGCAACTCGGACCGCTGCTCGCTCGGCGACTGGGTGTGCAACGAGGAAAAGCTGCCGGGTGGCATCGGCAAGCTCGCGGAACGCGTCAACGCGCTCGGAATAAAGCTCGGACTGTGGTTCGAGCCCGAGATGGCGAGCCGCGACAGCGACCTTTACCGCGCGCATCCCGACTGGTGCATACAGACGAAGGGGCGCGACATGTCGATAGCGCGTCACCAGTACGTGCTCGACCTCTCCCGCGCGGACGTGAGGGACTACATATTCGACGCGATGTCGAAGATACTGTCGAACGCGCACGTCGAGTACGTGAAGTGGGATTTCAACCGCAATCTGACCGAGTATTCGTCGGAGCTTCTGCCGAAGGACAGGCAGGGCGAAGTGTTCCACCGCTACGTGCTCGGACTTTACGAGCTGCTCGACAGGATAACGAGCGCGTTTCCAGATGTGATGATGGAGGGCTGCGCGTCCGGCGGCGGCAGATACGACCCCGCGATGCTGTACTATTTCCCGCAGTATTGGACGAGCGACGACACGGACCCCGTCGAGAGGCTGAAAATACAGTACGGGACGTCGATAGCGTATCCGGCGTGCACGATGAGCTGCCACGTTTCGGCGTCGCCGAACCATCAGACGGGGCGCGAGACGATGCTGTCGACGCGCGGCGCGGTCGCGGCGGCGGGCGTGTTCGGCTACGAGCTCGACCCGGGCAAGATGACGGAGCGTGAGCGCGAAGAGATAAAGGCGCAGATAGCGGACTACCGCGCGGTGCGGCACATCGTGATGGAGGGCGACCTCTACCGCCTGCTTCTGCCCGGCACAGAGACGCACGGCGGCGAGGTGTGCGCGTGGGAATACGTCATGCCGGACAGGAGCGAGGCGCTGTTCACGTACGTGTGCGTGCGCACGATGATAGCGCCGGTGTCGTTCGTGCGGCTGCGCGGACTCGACGCGGACCGCGTCTACACCGACGTGAAAACGGGACGCAGGTACAGGGGCGGCACGCTGATGAACGCGGGGCTGAATCTGACCGGCAGCCGTCGCGACGGTGAGTGCGTGGTGATGCACCTGAAAGCGGAATAAACTAAAGGGAAAAGCCCGCCGAAAGGCGGGCTTTTGTTATGCTCTTTTACTTTTTCTTCCGCACGCCGTATGCGACGACGGCGCCTGCGGCGCATGTGCACATCGCGACGACTATCGCGGCGACGGCATTGACAGTGACGTCACCGGTCGTGGGCGGCTCTGCGGTCGAACCGCTCGACGGCGCAGCCGTTGTCGATGCGGGAGCAGCGGTCGTTTCGACGGGCGCTGCAGTTGTTTCGACGGGAGCGGCTGTTGTATCGGCGGGCGTTGCTGTTGTATCGGCGGGTGCTGCCGTAGTTTCTGCGGGTGCCGTTGTCTCCGGCATCGCTGTCGCGGTATTGACGAGCACGTACGTGCTGAAATGCGTCGTCGTAAACGTGACGTACTTGCCGTTCGCGGACGCAGACGCGTTCATGTCGACGGGCTGACTGCCCGCGGCTACGTAATAAACGGCCGTTTTCGACGCGTCCCAGCCGTCCGGCACGGGCACGTTGACGGTCAGCGACGACACGGGCGCAAACGGCTCGCCGTCCTTCGTAAGGGTGATTTCGTAGGGGACATAGCTTTCGTACTTGTCCGCGAACGCGCTGTCGGCGGCTTTCTTTGCATCGTCGGCGTTACGCTCGACGGTGAGCTTGACATTGTTGTACGCGCTCGCCTCGGACGCGGGGTACTCGGCGGTGACGCTCTCGTCCTTGTCCTCGAGCACGGGCGGCTCA
>CANQMJ010000161.1 GCA_947624945.1 uncultured Clostridia bacterium
GTGCCATAGCAGCATCCTGCTTTTGTATCTCGCGCCATGCCAGAAGATCATTGATCGTTTCCGGGAGAAGCGGAACAACCCGCATGGAATTCTCTGATTTTGGCGACTGCAAAACTATCTCCGTTGTTGCATCATTGGGATTTGCGGATCTGTTGACTTTGCAAAGTCTGTTCAGTGTTCTGCGCACATGGAGAAGCCTCCCGAGAAAGTCGATATCCTCCCAACGCAATCCGAGCAACTCGCCAATGCGTAGTCCCGTGAAAAGGGTAAGTCGGATAAAAACGCCGTATCTGTGTTGATAGCTTGCCTGCATAAGTGCGAACTGCTCATCGCGTGTGAGTATGTCGACCTGCGCTTTTTCACGGCGTGGAAGAGATACATTCTCTGCAGGGTTGGTTTGTATGTATCCTTCTGCAACGGCATATTCGAGAGCATGATGCAGAAACAGATTAAGGTTCGATATCGACTTTGGAGACAAAATACCGTTTTCGTAAAGATAGTTGTAGTATTGCTGCAAAAGACGCGGAGTGATGTCCCGCAGATATATGTCTCCGAGAGACGGTTTGAAATATGTGCGAACATAACCGGCATATGATACGAACGTAGATTGCTTTACAGAGTTTTTTATGTAAACGGACAGGCAGAGATCGAGCCATTCACCGAGTTTGACCGGATTGAAACTGCTCGGATTGTGCTCATTCATAAACGACAGTTCATGCAGGATTCTAACTGCTTCTTCATGTGTATGTGCATATCGTGATATGCGTTTAGGTACACCGGACTCAAAATCGACATTGAGTGTAATTCGGACTTCCCAAAGACCGTTTGGTCGTTGACGTATTGATCCCTCTCCACGAGTACGAGATCTGCTCATTATTATGTAACTCCTTTCACAAGATTTATTTTATTGTTAGTTCGTTGTAAAGATTTATTATGCTTTATCAGACATTTGAGTAAATAAAGAACGGGAGCACAACATCTGTATGATGTGCTCCCGTTTTTCACTTATCACGCTCACGTCAAGCCAGCCAAATTGCTATTGCGAATGCGGTGCCCTTGGCAAGCAGTTCGAGGAGATATATAGAGGCTTGTGTCAATGTGTCGGTTCTTTAGGCATATTCTTTTACGAAATTTCGGTATTTCAGATATATTTTCGCGTGAAAAAACCTCTGACACATCGACACACCGACACACTGGTGCAAAACGGTTTACCAATTACAGCATTATGGCTACTTTGCTTTAGCACTTTAGTCAATTGCCTTTATTGCGTTTAGAAGAGAATGTTTACATAAATGGATATGATTTGATGCCAAAATGCCAAATTTACATATAATAATTTCTCCTATTTTTATTCCTCACTTATCATGCGCGAGTCAAGCCAGTCACACCGTTATAGCAAGCGTGGCGCCATCGGCATGCGGTTCGAGGATGACACATAGAGGCTTGTGCCGATGTGTCGATTTTTTGGCATGTTTTTTTCGTGAAATTCCGGTATTTCAGATATATTTTCGCGTGGAAAAACCTCTGACACATCGACACACTGGTACAAAAAAGGCTTCCTGATAGCCGCCATGATGTGATGGTATGTTAGTCGATTGTAGAAAACGTGCCGGCCTTGTTATGCAGTTGCATAAATTTCATAGTGGGATAATCCTTTTCCAAGGAGCATAGGCTATTATCGTTTGATCATGGATAGAAAGAACGGGGCACAACATCCGTATGCTGTGCTCCCGTTTTTCACTTATCACATTCAAGCCACGTCAGCCACACCGCTATAGCAAGTGCGGCACCCTCGGCAAGCAGCTCGAGGATCGCCGACACCGTAACCGTCATTTTGACCGCTCAGTAAGAAGCTCGGTCACAGCGATCACAGCAAGCATAAGCGCAAAACCGATGACAATGATAATTGCCTCAATCATGTTTTCACCTCCCGTCTGACTTTCCTGTAGAATGTGCTCGGCGACATGTCGAGCCGCCGCATTGCCTCAACAGCCGTGATAGTGCCGTTTCGCCATAGAGACACGACAGGTCCGAAGTCGGAGCGCTCGATAGGTTTCCTTCCTTTGTAGATGTGGCGCTCCTTTGCGATCTCGATACCCTCGCGCTGACGCTGCAATATGTATGACCTCTCGAGCTCGGCGACAGCGCCGAACACGGTCAGCATGAACTTGCCTGTCGGCGTCGTGGTGTCGATAGATTCCTTTTTGGACATGAACTCGACATTACGCTCTGTCAACTTCTCGATAAGATCAAGCAGGTCATGAGTATTGCGTGCGAACCGTGATATCGACTCGACTATGACCGTGTCGCCCTCACGTACAAAGCTCATCATGCGCTGGAGTTCGGGCCTGTCCGTAGACTTTCCGCTCATCCTGTCGATATAGACAGCATCGACCCCGAGCGTCTGCATAAGTACCTCCTGCCTTGCGGTATTCTGTTCGGCTGTACTTACACGTATGTATCCGACTTTCATTCGATCACCTCCGTCTTTGTAATGTTTGTGTCTGTGCCAAAAGGGTACGCCCTATTGGCATACCTAAAAAACGTGCCAATAGGGTCGATTTTGATATTTTGGCATGTGCCACTTTGGAGACAGACCCTAACGGCATGATTCGTCATACAGCACCTCCTCGATGTCCATAAACGAGTACCCCTCACGCATCAGGTAATCGACGAACGACGGCGAGTAGCCGAGATAAGTCGCGGTGCACTTGAGGTCCGCGACATATGCGTCCGTGTCGGACGACTTCTTGTGCTTTGAGCTTGGATCATATGATGTACCGTAACCGAATCGATAGTATCCGCTGCCGAAGAAGAGGTTGTCCGTATCGAAGCGTTCCGTTTCCCGCTTGCCGTGACTGTCTATACGCATGATCTCGCCGCATACGAGTTGGACCTTTATGCGTTCGCCGAGATCGAGACGCGACCGTTTGATGCCGTCAAGCAGTATCTCCTCTGTTGAGGCATAGACATAGGCGCCTATCTTCGGCAGGTATGCGATGCACATGGGATTGTCACCTTTGATGAAGTAGATGTTGTTGCTGACGTCCATAACGGTGATCGTAAAGCTGCCCTCAAGCTGCTCCGCCATATTGCGTAGACTCTCGAAGTTGACATCGCCCGCTTTCTCGATAAGCTGTACCGCGACATACGAGTCAGTCATAATCGGAGTATTCGGCAGATGCTCAAGCCGTCGGATCATTTCGTCGTTATACAGCACGCCGTTATGGGCGAGCGCGAACTGTACCGTGCCCGCCATACCTTTGAACGGGTGATTGTTCGCGTTGAACTTTTCGTCACCCTGTGTCGTAAGACGTGTGTGGCCCATAACGACGTCTGCGCCTTCCGGAAGACGAAACTTCATCTCATGAGCCGGGAGAGGGCGTTTGTATACGGTTAGATGTCCGTGACTGTTGTAGGCGATGCCGGCAGCATCTGTGCCGCGTGCCTCGCTTGCACGTGCGAGCGAGTTTATGAGGCGGTTCTTCTCCGTGCCGGAGAGGGAATGTTCGTAATCGATGAATCCGAATAAGCAGCACATACTCACGCCTCCTCCATAGCTTCGACAGGATCGTTGACGTATAGCCGGCGCTCCTTGAGGTAACGGACAAGCTCAGGTTCGGTGCAGTGCTCGACGAATGTCGTCCATGCGAGAGAACGCATCTCTTCATCTGACAGCATCACGGCGATATCGCATATGCGGTTGACAAGCTGTATCGTCGCTATGAATGTGTTGTAGCGGAGAGTACCCCTGAATATGCGGAACTCTATCGTCGATTCATTCTGCAGGTTCACACAGTAGTAGCGTCCGAGAGACGTTCCCTTCTTTACATGCTCGAGCATCTCCTTCGGGTGGTCCTTGTATCCGTAGCGTGCAGCCCACTTGTCGAGCTGGCGTGATGTGCGGCGTGAGAACTTGAGCAGCTCATTCCAGAACTTCTCAAAGAAAAAGAGGACACGCGCTATCGTCGTGTCCTGCTCTTCTGTTGTATCTCCGAGAGATGTTCTGTTTACATGTACATGAAGTCCGCATGTTGATGCGAGATGCGAGAGATACCCCATCCCCCGCAGTCTCTCCAGCATATCTGACCACGGCATCTCGTGTTCGTGATAGTCGAGCGTCATCGGATGCGACACTATCTCGAAGCCGTCATCGAGTGAGCCGTCATGCTTGCAGTATACGCGGACTTCGTTTCTGTTTGCGATGTCGGCGATCTCGTTCGCGTTGCCGCTGTCCTCGCCGGCTTCGTCTACCTCGAGCTCTACCCCGAAAAAGCGATCGCCCGAACCGAAGAAGATTGGCTCGGGCTTGTAGTAGTAATCCTCAATGCCGCCGCGGTACCGGCGGTGGTAGCAGTCGCTGCAATAGGCGTCGTCGTCGCTGCCGTAATAGGCTTCATCGCGATGAAGGAGAACACCGCAGCGGTCGCAGTTGGTGTAGTAGTCGTCGTAGCAGTCCTGGCAGAGCGGGAAGCTGTCGGTACCCGCGTTGTCACTGTAACAGATGCGCACTCCGCAGTGGGCGCAGACCGTCGTGTACCGTGCGGCGCAGTCGGGGCAGTAGGCGGCGCCGTAGACGTATACGGCCTGGTCGTCCCCGACGACC
>CANQMJ010000162.1 GCA_947624945.1 uncultured Clostridia bacterium
CGGCGGTCATTGTCTTCATCGCCGCCGGTTTCAGCTCCTGCACCGCTATGTTTTCCTCAATGGGGTCTTCGGTGGTCTCCACTTCCTATCTCAGCGAGGACGACGCGATGCTGGGCGCGGAGGCGCAGTATTGTCAGTTAGAGGACGAGCGGCGGGACTACCTCAACACCTACGAGGCTACCCACGATTACGACGAGTACCACTTCGACTTTGACGACATCGAGCATGACCCCTATGTGCTGGTCTCCGCGCTGTCGGCTCTCCACGGCGTGGAGTTCACCCTTGCCGGGGTACAGGGTACGATCCAGATGCTTTTCGATATCCTCGCCCAAAAAGCCTCTGCCGGGATATGCTGCCGGGAGAGTAAGAAATCGCTGGCCTACCGTTGGCTGGAACTGGCAGCATCCTGCGCCAAAGTACCCATCCGCTATGAGGCGGATCAAATCAAGCAGCGACCAAAAGAAGAACAGGCCCGGCGAGGAGCTGGACCTGTGATGGAATAACCGGGATGACCTGCTTCTGATATCGAGACACGACTCAGATCAGAAGGAGGCTTTTATGCATACGCAAATCCTATTGCTCATCGGCGTATGATCCTTGCTGAACTCTATCATGCAATGTCACCTCCTCAAAAATCACGAAGTTCCTCAAACTTCTCAATCAGGGAATCTTTCTGGAGCGTGTCACCCGGCAGAGCGTCCAGGATGCCACGCAGGGCCATATAGATTTCATCCCGCTCCTCGGTTTCGATAAAGCCCATCTTGTTGAAGGTCTGGGTATAGGCTGCCACCGCATCCAGTGCCTGGGTCTGGATGTCCGCAACACAGCCCATTCCAGCGTCTACGCCAAAGCCAAAATACTCGTCCTCGCCCGGTTCCTCGTCCAGATCTTCTTTGCCGGTCATGCCCAGCTCATAGCGGACAGGCTTTTCCCGGCTGACCTCCACCTTGACACAGGCATAGCGGTCACCGTATTTCTCACTGGGCACCACACAGATCTTCACGGGATAAGTCCCTGCGGGGATCGTCTGTATAAAGGGCGGCGTGTCCTCCAGCTCCACCAGAGGATCGCAGGCGAAAATCGTTCCGGTGGGGAAATAAACGGTACCGATGTCCAGCACATCCACGCCCATATTCCCAATCACTTTCTCTGTGAAATGGGTCTCCAAGTCATCTTTACAGGTCAGTTTATCCTTGATTGCTTCGTATTTGTTCAGCCATTCAGTTGTAGGCATATTAGTTTCCTCCTGTTGATTCTGTTTCTTGATGTACAGACTCTTTGAGCCGTCCCAATAGCAGTTCACACACCGGCCATCCTGAAAATGATGGTCACAATTCGGGTAACCATAGAGAACATGAGCACATTCCGGGCACAGCCCCATCATCTGTGAGGAGTCTTTGAAAAACAGGCTTCCGCACTCATCACAAACGGCCAGTTCTTTTTCTGTCATAGGGATCACCAGTCCCGTTCCCGGATGGCCTCCTCGGTGTCAATGGGGATATTGAACCACTCCAGAATGTAGGCCACGGTTGCCGCGATACACTCCCGTGCCACCGTTTCAATCTCGCTGTCGTGCTCGTCAAACTCCTCCTGGAGATCATTGACGCCGCAGACCGCCTCGTTCAGTGTCTCCTGCACCACTTCGGTGTCGGTTTCGCTGCCCTCCAGCAGGTCGATGACCTTCTGAAGCTCGTCTTTTACCTTGTCCACCAGAAGATTGGGATAGTATTCGTCCTGGTACATCTCGTCCAGCAGTTTATAAGTCGGGTCAAATGCTTTCATAGGGATTGCTCCTTTCCTCGTGTATGTCAGTCACGCTCAGCTCTCATGTGTGATACAGAAAATCTCCTTGTTCAAATCAAAGTAGATTACCATCAGTTCGTCGGTAATTTCCGGGTTAAAGGACAGATCCAGAATGAAAACTTGCTGGTTCATCTCGCTATCCACCAGACTGCCGAACCGCTTGAGCTTCAAAAAGTCAACCATCTCGGCAAGGGACAGTTTGGCTGGGTCGGTTCCCGGAAAAAGTTCCGCCGCAATATCCGGGCCTACATCGTCCCGATGGAACTCCATGAAAAATGTCACAACGCTATGGTAGCGGCTGTCCTCGTCCGCCGGCACCGCTTTGATGGCGGCTTTGGCCTTCTCCGCCAATTTCTCCGCCTCATCCAGCATTTCTCCCACCGCATCCATGGCGGTAGGATCAGCTGTCAGTTCTTCCTCTACATCGAAGATAAAGGGTAGTCCCGATTCCTCGGGAAAGTTGAAGATTTCTTCACCGGGTGTATATGTAAAATCAATGCGTTTACAGTTCAGCTTCATAATGTTATCCTCCTGTTATCTGGCTGCGGTACTCCTTCTCCAGTGCGGTGTACCACCGTTTCAGCATGGTTTCCAGACTGGTTTTTCCTTTATGATCTGTAAAAACAAGGAACTTTTGCATCAGTCTGGGGAATAGATATTTGCCTGCTGTTGTCAGGTCCTGATTGAAATAGACCATCCGCAGGATACGGCCATGCCGGTCCAGAGGGTTCTTTTTCAGCAGCTCCTTTTCAAAGCAGAAGCGCAGGAAGACTACATTCTCATCGTAAAAGTCCTCCACCACAGCCGCGCCAATGCTGGTGTATATGATGTCGTACACCAAACGGCTCCAGTCAAATTTCTCGGCATAGAGCAGTTTCAGTGCCTTTGCTCAGTGTTCCTCCGGGATCACCAGCATCCTGTGCTGGGCGGTGCTGGAGTAGCCTCGGCAGACGGGTTCCGGCTGCCCCAGCAGCTCGCTCACACTGTCGACATAGACGAGGCACAGCTCCTCATCGAACAGGCCGCCGATGAAGTTGCCATTGCAGTACAGCATATAATTCTTGGACTTGGCCGGAGAATAAGAGAGGTTATATTCCTGTGAGTCCAGGCTTTTATGTACCTTGTTCAGAAAGTCTATGGATGTCATGGCTTTACTCCTCAAACTCACTCTCAATCATCCCGTTCAGATACCGTCCGGGATCTGCGATGAAGTCATCCCATTTGGCCAGAGGGTGAAATTCCTCATGCTCTATGTCCAGATACCACAGCTTTTTGTCCCTGGGGCTCCACAGTAGCAGATAGTCGCTGTAGTTGTCCATCTGCATCATCAGGGAGAGCAGCTTCTTCCGTTTCCAAGTCATCTCCTGCACATCCATGAAGGAGTAGAGCTCCGCCCACTTCACCCATTCCTAATCCGGGAACTCCAGCCGCAGGGGGCTGGTCTTCAAGTATTCCACCAGCTTGGCAGGCAGCTTGTAGGGCATAAGCTGCCGGAACTTCTCCTGCTCGTTGTGCTATTCCTCCGGTTCCAGGGCATTCAGGTAGTCGGCCAGCTCCTGATTCTTGTTCTGCACCGCCACGGTGTAAGGCCGGTCGCCGTATTTGTCAGCAATGGTGATGTCGGCTCCTTTCTCAATGAGCCAACGCACCATGGGGAGATTCTTATGCCGAGCCGCTTCGGTAACAGCGGTGGGGGCGTTCGGAAACACCATGTCCGGCTTGTGGTAATTGATGTCTGCCCCTTTTTCCAGAAGCAGCCGGGCAAGTTTGGTGTTGCCCTCGGACACAGCGGCCCGGAATGCCTCGCCGCCAAACTTGTCCACTGTGATCCTGGCTTGCTCCAGCACCTGGATGTTCTCCGGGCGCTTGCCCCAGCGTACTTCCTGGAAGGTCCGCTCTTTCTGCTTCGAGCTGAGTTTTGCGGCCTGTCCAGCAAAGAGCGCCACCACCTCCGGCCCGCAGCAGCGGGCGGCGGTGAGCAGCAGGGGCTGTTCCTCTGCCAGACTGGGATCAGCTCCATCCTCCATCAGGAAGTGGATCATGGGCACATCATTCCGAAAAACCGCGATCTCCAATGGCATCAGCTTGATGTATTCGCTGAGCCGGATGGGAACATCCAAATCCAGACCGCCCTGGAGCAGCGCCTCCAGCTTGGGAGTATCATGGTCACAGATGGCGGCAGCCGTTTCCGGGATGGTCTCCCAGCGGCCAATATATGCAATTTGGTACATAAGTCACCTGCTTTCTCGACTTGTACTCATTCATCTCCGAACCGCTCAGCAGCGTCTTTGTAAACAGTGATGCTCTTAGCCACCTTCTTTTTCTGGCTACGGATGCGGAAATAGTCCCACAGAACGCGCTTCAGTTCCGGGTTCTCCATCTTGATGGGCAGCAGGCTGATGAACATTTCGTCGTAGCTTCCATATAGCACACCGCTCCGGTTGTAGGTCTGCCATGTCACCGTAGGTTTGCGGCCCTCTGGGTCCTTGGCTAAATCAAAGAGCCACCGCTCATCCAGATCCACATAGCGTTCAATCATAAACCTTGTGTCATAGGTTCCATAGCTATAATCCCCCCAGAAAATCAGAGCAATCATTCCATCCGGGCCCAGGCGTTCATAGGTCCAGCCTTCCGGATAACAGCGGTAATGGAGCATTCCCAGCGCATGGAACAAATAGCCTTTTTGCGGCGTATCCAGAAGGGGCGAATAGGTCTCGTACACCTGCTCCTTGGGCTGGGTGACGATCGCCTTCATAAAGACCGGCATCAGCCAGCTGCCGCCGTAG
>CANQMJ010000163.1 GCA_947624945.1 uncultured Clostridia bacterium
CTGCGACTGCTGCGCAGTCGCCGAGGACCCGTGCATGAAGGATATAGGCATACTCGCGTCGACCGACCCTGTCGCGATCGATCAGGCGTGCCTCGATCTCGTGTACGCGGCGACGGACGATCCCGGACAGAAGCATCTGCTGAAGCGCATCGAGAGCCGCAACGGCGTCCGCACCATTGAGTCGGCAGCCGCCCTCGGAATTGGCGTAAGAGAGTATGAGCTTATAAAAATGTAGTAAAAGTTCTTGAAAAGATAGGGGTTCGGGGAAAGAAGGAAGAAGGGGCATTCGCCCCTTCTTCTGCTTTTTCGCTTTGCGAAAAAGCCAACTTCCTTACAAGAAGTTTTTCTTCCCCGAAGGCATATTATAATTTGATCCTCTCATATAATAGCGTAAGCTGTTATGCGGGAGGATATTTTATGACGGAGACGAACATATACAGAGACATAGCGGAGCGGACGGGAGGCGACGTATACATAGGCGTCGTCGGACCCGTGCGGACAGGGAAGAGCACGTTCATCAAGCGGTTTATGAACGCGCTCGTCATGCCGAATATCGAGGGCGAATACGACCGTGCGCGAGCGCGCGACGAGATGCCGCAGTCGGCGGCGGGACGCACCGTCATGACGACGGAGCCGAAGTTTATACCGGACGAGGCTGTCGAGGTGACGATACGCGGCGGCGCGCATCTGCGAGTAAAAATGGTGGACTGCGTCGGCTATCTCGTGCCGGGCGCGCTCGGCGACACCGAGGACGGAAGCGTCCGCATGGTGTCGACGCCGTGGCAGTCCGAGCCGATGCCGTTCGCGGAAGCGGCGGAGACGGGCACGCGTAAGGTGATAAACGAACATTCGACGATAGGGATGCTCGTCACGACTGACGGCAGCTTCGGCGACATCCCGCGCGAAGATTACGTTGAGGCGGAATCTCGCGTCGCCGAGGAGATGAAGCGGATCGGCAAGCCGTTCGCGGTCATACTGAATTCGGCTGACCCGGAAAGCGAGAGTGCTGTTGCGCTCGCGCATGAGCTCGAGGAAAAGTACGGCGCGCCTGTCGCGCTCGTCTCGTGTCTGTCGATGAACGCGGACGACATAACGCACATATTGGAGCTTGTGCTCTACGAGTTCCCGATACGCGAAATATCGGTGTCCGCGCCCGGCTGGCTGCGCGCGCTCGGCGCCGATCATCCGCTGCGCGCGGGACTTGTAGAGGGTATACGCGACTGCGCGCGCCGTTCGTCCAAAATGGGCGATATAACGGACGGCGGCGTGTTCTGTGAGCTTGCGGCGAGCGACAGCGTAGAATCGGTGCGCGCCGACGGCGCCGACCTCGGGCGCGGCACGGCGAAGCTGACGCTGACGATGCCGGACTCCGTCTACTACCGCACGATAGGTGAGCTGACGGGCTTCGACATACGCGACGAGGAGGAGCTCATCTCGCTTTTGTCGGAACTGTCGGTCGTAAAACGCGAATACGACAAGGTGTCGGAGGCGCTTTCCGAGGTGAACGAGCGCGGTTACGGTATTGTGATGCCCGAGGTGGGAGATTTGACGCTCGAGGAGCCCGAGATAATACGCCAGCAGGGAGGTTACGGCGTGCGGCTGCGCGCGACGGCGCCGTCGGTACACATGATAAAGGCGACTATCGAGACGGAGATAAACCCGATAGTCGGCACAGAGGCGCAGTCGGAGGAAATGGTGCGGTACCTGATGCGCGAATTCGAGGACGACAGCTCGTCGATATGGCAGTCGAACATGTTTGGCAAGACGCTGTATGAGCTCGTCAACGACGGGCTGCACTCAAAGCTCGACAATATGCCCGAGGACGCGAGAGCGAAGCTCTCCGATACGCTCGGCAGGATAATCAATGAGGGCAGCGGCGGTCTTATCTGCATAATACTGTAAATTTGTTCGGGGAGGAGCCTTTCACACAAGGTTCCTCCCCGAACGCGGTTTGTCAGTCTTTTTTGTTTTTTGACAGTGTCTTCGCTATGCCGTACGGTATCACGCCGACGACGGCGGCGACGGCGAGCGATATTGCCGATTTGAGCGGCCACATGTGTTTTATGTTTTCGATAAAATACGTGTTCGCGTCGGCGGAGAGCTTTATCGCGAAATAGGCTGAACATAAAAGATACGACAGCACGAACGCGGCAGCCGCCGCAAGTGCGGATATGACGGCGACAGTTGTGATTTTACTGTTGCCGCGCGCGATGAAGAGCGCGACAGCGGCGATGGCGTGCAGCGTTGTAATAACGGCGGCGGCGACGGTGAACGAGTACAGCGCGTAAAGCGCCCATATGGCCGCGAGCGCGACGCATACGGCGCATATCACGGCTTCGGCAGTGATAACGGCGCGGCTGTCGGTGAAGAGCGATATGACGGCGAGCAGGACGCACGCGCACGTCAGAATAAAGATGATGAGCGGGCAGAATACGGCGTATCCGTAAGGCGTAAGCGCAAAGTACGGGTACGTCGCGGCGTGGTAGCCGAGCTCGCTCTCCTCCGGCGGCACGCCGAAGTGTAGCTCGACGGCAAACGGCATTATTTCGAGCATCAGCGACGCGAGTATCAGGAAAAGCACCGCTATACGTCCGTATTTTTTGATGAGTTCGGTCATGTTTCATTTTCTCCTGTAACAATGTTTTCCGCATCGGAGATCTCAAATCGGAGCGTGTCGGCGTCGTGGTCGAGCATGAAATCCATATTGGAGTCGAGCGTCAGGCGTAGCGTTTCTTCAAGGTCAAAAAGCCGTCCGCTGTTCATATACGGCTTAAACTCCGGCGACACGGTGAAGACTGCGGTTTGTTTGCCGTTTTCGTCTTTGACCTCGAATCCGTAGAACTTGACGTTGCCGATGCCGTTCGCGCCGCACCACAGCGCGAATACTTCACCGACGTCGTCGCGGTGGCCGTTGACGATGACGCTCCGCTTCATGCCGTCGTCGTCCGTGTAGTAGACGCATACCGTGCCGTCGCAAAAGCTCGGGTCCTCTGCCTTCGCGCCGGTTAATACGAGCTTTGCCCATAGAAGTATCGGTATGAGCGCGACTGCGACACATGCCGCGATCTTCATCGCTAAAGCGTATCCGTTCGGCCTTTTCTTTGCGTCTGCGAAAAGTCCGTCGTCGACGTTTCCGATGGCGTATAAAAGCGCAAGCGCGCGTTCGTTCATATCAGCCCCTCCTCTCCGAGCTTTGCGCGCAGCTTTGACCGCGTCCGCGACAGCATCGACTTCACCTTCGACTCCGAATATCCGAACCGCTCGCATATCACATCGATCGGCTCAAGATACCAGTACCGGCACATGAATACTCTCCGCTCCGCCGTCGGCAGACGGCGCAGGAACGCGCCGACCGCCTCGGACAGTATCTTTGCGTCGAGCGCGTCTGACACGCCGCCGTCCGTACCGACGACCTCCGACAGCTCGTCGAGCGCGAGCGGTATCTCACCGCTGCCGCGCTTTTCTGCGTGCGCGCGCCGCCATCTGTCGATGGAGATGCGTCGCGTTATTTTGCCGAGGAACGTCGAGAGCACGCGCGGTCTGTGCGGCGGCATCGAATTCCACGCGTCGAGGTATGTGTCGTTGACACATTCGTCGGCATCGCCGTGGTCGCGCAGTATGCAGTACGATATCGAGTGACAGTACGCGCCGTACTTGTCTGCGGTCGCGGCGATCGCGCTCTCCGACCGCGCCCAGTACAGCCCGACGATATCGGCGTCGCTTCTGTATTCGCTCCTTTTTGACATCTTATGTGACCTCCGTCTGCGGGTTTCATATATCATCTCGGAAAAAATAACCCGGCGTCGCATGAAAAACTGTTTTTTTATATGATAGCATAATAAACCGTCTGTGGCAAGCGAAAAGAAAATGCGGGGACCGACGTTGTGCGGTTCCCGCATTGATATTGTAGTGTGATTTATCTGTGTCCGCGTCCGCCGCCCGGGCCGCCTTCGAAGCCGCCGAAACCGCCGAAGCCACCGAAACCGCCCATTCCGCCGCCGTTTGAGGTCGAAACGGACGTGAGTTCAATGTCGACAGTCTGCCCGCATGCTGTGAGAGTGTACGTTTCGCCTACGGCAAGCTCCGGCGCGCTTATGACGACGGAGTTGTACGTCTTTGAAGGCGAAAACGACACGATCACGTTTCCGCTTTTATCGCGGAGCGTCACGTCGCCGCGTCCCGATGAGGTGAAGTTGTACATGAGAGAGCACTGCGTCGACGAGGCGCCGAACGTCTCCGCCATGCCGGACGCGCCGACGGCGACGACGGTGCCGCCCGTGATCGACGATGACGAAGCAAAATCGAGTGCGCCGTTCCCGCTGTTTTCGGGGCCGTCGACATACGTGACGCCGCCCGATATATAGAGCGAACCGTTCGAGTCAAGACCGTCGCCGCCCGCGTTTACATGGACGGTGCCGCCCGATATCAGGATATACACGGAGTCCTCGCCTATGTCGGGGGTCCCGGCGGTCGTACCGCCGGGACCGACGTCCGGAGGCCCCTGCATATCGCCGCCGGGACCGCGTC
>CANQMJ010000164.1 GCA_947624945.1 uncultured Clostridia bacterium
CCTGCTGAGACAGAACCTGCCGAGACTGAGCCGGAGCCCGTGATCGATATCACCGATCCCGATGTTCCGCTTGCAGATACGCCCTTTGAACCGGCACCTGCAGCAGACGTCCAGAGCACGGAACCCGTTTATGAGGATATCCCCGATGCCGATGTTCCGCTTGGAGAGGATGCTGTTCCTACTACCGGCGATATCAGCAGAAAGTCTCTCTGGACCAGCCTGATGAGCATTTCCGGACTCGGAATTATGGGAATGATCGCTGCAATGCTTTCAGACAGAAAAAAATCCAAAAAAAAGGATGAAGACTGATATCACAGGTTCGGACGGTAAATAAATACATGAATATGAACCGATGATGATAACAATCATTATCCCGAACTCAACGACCGCCTGCTTGCAGGCGGTCGTTAGTTTTATGCAGCACATTCGGACACGCGGGCGGTTCTTCAGGCTCCCTGATGTTTGTTGTAATATCGGACTTGTCGTCGGTCATAAATATATATCGAACACATCGAGGGGAGCAGAGAGCATGAAAAACACAAAGACGACAAACCGGTATCATCGGCTAAAAGCATTTTCAAAGACGGGCAAGAGGCGCCGTCAAAGGATAAATATACAAAACTATGGATCACGTATATCAACATGAATGAGAAGACCAAGCGTGACACACCATCTGTATGGTATTGACGCGACATGCATTGTGAGTTAATAATATACGGACGAGAAAATGAAAGCCGCAATCTATTGCCGTTTGTCCGAGGAGGACAAAAATAAACAGTAAGAAACAGACGACTCGGCGAGCATAGCCAATCAGAAGGCGATGCTTGCAGAATACGCAGCGGAACAGGGGTGGGAGATCTACGATATTTACAGTGACGACGACTATACGGACTCGGACAGGCGTCGTCCGGAGTTCAATCGACTCATAAATGATGCAGAGGCACGCAAGTTTGATATTGTTCTCTGCAAAACGCAGTCAAGATTTACGCGCGAACTCGAGCTCGTCGAGAGGTACATACACGGACTGTTCCCGATATGGGGCATACGTTTTATAAGTGTCGTCGACAACGCCGACACAGCAAACAAGGGAAACAAGAAATCACGTCAGATCAACGGACTTGTCAACGAATGGTACCTTGAGGACATGTCGGACAACATCAGATCCGTTTTGACCAACAGGCGAAAGAGCGGTCTGCACATAGGCGCGTTTGCGCTCTACGGTTACAAAAAAGATCCCGACAAAAAGGGTCATCTGATCATAGACGAAGAAGCGGCTGCAGTCGTCAGGGAAGTGTTCTCCCTTTTCGCGAAAGGATACGGCAAAACCGCTATCGCCCGCATGCTTAATGACAGGGGTATACCGAACCCGACCGAATACAAGCGATTGCACGGGCTGCGTTATGTTCAGCCATAACAAAGGCAGGCACACTGTGGAAGTACTCGGCTGTATCGTCGATGCTCGCCAATGAAATTTACATCGGCAATATGGTGCAAGGGCGGTACGGAAGCGTGTCCTATAAGACAAAGCAAAACAAGCCGCGCCCGAAAAGCGAACGGTACATCGTCGAGGAAACGCACGAACCGATCATCGACCGCGAGTTGTGGGAGAGGGTACAGTCGCTGCGAGAACAAAAGACGAAGCCGTTTGACTCGGGAACGGTCGGACTGTTTGCGGGAAAGGTAAGGTGCGCATATTGCGGGTACGTGATGCGCTCGCATAAGAATCACGGACGCCGGTATCTGCAATGTATAACGAATTTTGTTTCAAAGGGATCCTGCCCGGGCGTCTTTATACCGGTCGCCGAGCTTGAAAAGATCGTACTCGACGAGTTCGGACGTTTCTCGGACGAATATCTCGACAGGGACGAGCTTGAACGATGCATCGAGTTCTGTAACGATCTTTCGGAGCAGAGGTCGCGCATCGAAAGCGATATTGCTGCGTTTAGAAAGAAGATCGCCGAATACGACAAAGGCATTCGCGAGCTTTATATGGACAAGGTGCGGGGAATATTGAATGAAGACGACTATGTCTCGATGTCAAAGGAATTCGCCGCCGAACGTGACAGACTGGTGCATGCCGTTGACGACGGCGAAGAACAGATCTCCGAGATCGATGTGAAGACAGCAGCAGGCGACAACAGACGTGAGCTTATCGAACATTATATCAACGTTGATCACCTGACTCGCGACATGGTTGACGCTTTGATCGATCATATTGTGGTCGGCAGACGTGATCCTGAAACAAAACAGGTCCCGATAGAGATCCATTGGAACTTTTAGCGGGCGAAAAGCAAAGCGGTCGTCCGTATATTATTGCGGCAGAACAAAAAGCGCGCGTGACGTACGACAATCTGCTTCGTCTCGTCGACGATCCCGACGTGTGCGCGCCGTTTAAATTCCCGCGTCAGCGCGAGATCGTGCACTATCAGCGCTTTGGTGAAGCGCTGCGCGAGGTGCAGGATAATCTCGAATACAAGAATTTCTACGGGTACAATCCCGAGTTTGACAAAAGAAAATAAACGGCACACGGAAAAGACCGGGGAAGCAAATGCTTCCCCGGTCATTTTTTATATTACATTATCAACTCGCGCACGCGACGTCGCCGCAAGCGCGTCGGCGGGCGGCGCTTACTTCAATTTCCCGTACTGCATGTTGTCGACAGGCTCGAGCCATTCGTTCGAGCCTCCCTCTCCGGGCACCTCTATCGCTAAATGCGAGAACCAGCTGTCCGGCGCGGCTCCGTGCCAGTGCTTGACGCCTGCAGGGATGTTGACGCAGTCGCCGGGCTTCATTTCGATCGCCTCTTTGCCCCATTCTTGGTAATACCCGCGACCGCCGACGCAGACGAGTATCTGCCCGCCGCCTTTTTCTGCGTGGTGGATGTGCCAGTTGTTGCGGCAGCCCGGCTCAAACGTCACATTGAAGATGCCGACCTGCTCCTTTGACACGGGTGCCAAGTAACTCTGCCCCGAGAAATACTGCTTGAAGCCGTCGTTCGACGCGCCGATAGGGAAGAAGATAGTGTTCTGATATTTGTCCTTCTCCGTCAACTCCGGTTCGTTTTCGTTCCAAACGCCCTTTGCAAGTCTGAACACTGCCCACGCCTTCGGCCAGCCGACGTAAAAGCCGACGTGGGTGACGATGGCGGCGATCTCCGCTCTCGTCACGCCGTGCGCTTTCGCATTTTCAAGGTGATACGTCAGCGACGAATCGGTAATACCCGACGACATCAGCGCAACCACGGTGATGATGCACCGTGTCTTTAAGTCAATATCTGGGTTGTTCCAGTTCTCGCCGAAGAGAACGTCGTCGTTGTAGTGCGCGAAATCCGGCGCGAAGGCACCGAGTTGATCTCTGCCCGCGGTTTGTGTGATCTTTTCCATTTGATTTTTCTCCTTATTTATATTTATGTTTATCGTTTACTCCGCAATACTGAATATAGCCGTGACGCTGCCACTGCCGAGCGCGTCCTCCCAGCCCGTCAGGTCGTCGATATGACCGAGCCGCGTGTAGCTCCACGAGTTTGAGCCGTAAAACATCACGATCTGATCGCCGCAATATAAAACGACGTCGCCGGCGACTGTCGTTGTCTGACTGTCGTTTGCAGTCAGGCTTCTTCCGAGACCGCCGACCTTTTCAAATCCCGAATAGTCTCTCATTTCAACGGACACGGGCGACTCCCGCATCATCTCGACGAATTCGCGCACCGCGTCGTTTTCCTCGAGCGTCGCGGTAAACGTCCTGCCGCCGACTGTAACATTCATTTTCATTTCCGTGTTATGCCCCGTTTCACTTATTTTTTCGATTTGTACGGACGTGCTTTCGCCGTCATGCTCTGACAACGCGTGAACGCTCACGTCCGCATCATCGTTTTGCGCCGTCCCGCACGCGGCGACGCAGACCGCCGTCAAAAGCGCTGTGAGAAGTATAAATAACCGTTTCATTTCAATCCCCGAGCAGCTTTTTCACGCATCTGTACGTGATCTCGTATATCGACATGAACACGTAATTGACGCCGGCTTCCTCCATCGCCGCGCGTTGCTTGTCGGTGACGTACGTGTAGGGGTAGATGCCGAACATGAACGGGAAGAACGTGTAGATAAAGTTCTGCTTTTCGGAGGCAGTCATGTCGGGAAAGTATTTGTCAAGGCAAGAAGTGACGGTGCGGATAGAGGCGCCGTATGCGGATTTGAACGATGCAAGATGTTCGGGACGGCTGCCTGTCTCCATGTCGTAGTGGTTCATGGACATGATCTTGAGAAGCTGCGCGCGCTCCTCGAGCGAGTGCGCGAGCATCGACGCAAATTCGTCCTTCATCATTTTTTCGACATGCTCCGTCGCCTTTTTGAGCGAATCGATCCACAGCTCATACTCACGTTCGAGCAGCGCGAGGAAAATCTCCTCCTTCGTCGCGAAATAGTTGTAGATCGAGGTGCGCGTGAAGCTCGTCGCATCCCCGATGTCCTTCAGCGTGATCTCCTTGAAGCTCTTGGTCTGATAGAGCTTCTCGCAGGCGCATATGA
>CANQMJ010000165.1 GCA_947624945.1 uncultured Clostridia bacterium
TTTTGAACAAAGTCGAAAGTTGCACCAAACGGTTTCATAACCTCGTCGGTGCCTTTCGCAGAAAGGCGATGTATAGCGATGTGACAACGCGTCTTTTCGGTCAATTCCTTACATGGATGCAGGAAAAGGAAAACACGGTGTTTATCGTGGCGACGGCAAATGATATTTCCCGTATGCCTCCGGAGTTTTTGAGAAAAGGCAGATTCGACGAGTTGTTCTTTGTTGACCTTCCAAATGGCGAAGAACGTCGGAAAATCTTGGATATCCATTTGAAAAAACGTAAAAAATGGAACAAAGATATTGATTCCATTGCCCTCATTAAAGAAACAGACGGCTTTAACGGTGCAGACTTGGAAGCAGTGGTCAAGGATACTATTGAAATGGCGTTTATTGAGGGTAAGGACTTCATTACGACAGAAGATCTTATAAAATCCGTAAAGGACACCAAATCGATATCCAGCACGCTGAAAGACAAGATCGCACAAATAAAAGCCACTGTCAGCAAGATAGATATCAAGCCGGCAAGTATACCGGACAAAATAAGTTGAAGGGTGAAAATATGAGTGAATCCTCTTACGATGAAATCCTCGCCATTGACGAGGAATTTATGCCGAAAATTACCGAGGAAGAAGCACGGGCTTTAATGCCTATCCAGAAAAAGTTTATGGAGAGCTATCTTAAGCATAGGGATTCTATGCCGATAGAGGAATGGCTCCGTAACGAAATTGCCGATAGTCTCCCTGAACACAGTGAAAAAGAAGTTGCTCAGATCAGCGATGAGATCATCAGTACGCTCAAGATACAAGAAGAAAAGAAAGCGTCACTTGAAAAAGCAGTCGCCAACGGCAGGAGCAAGGAATCTTGGTTTGCAAGCGATATAAAAGCAGCCACCTCTTACATGAGCGCTCGGGAAGCATCCAATTTTCTGCAAGGATTAGACGATGCGATAGAAAATGCCAATGCAGCCATGTATCAAACTATCCATACACAGGCGGGGCTTGTTAACCAGAATCCGAATTTGGACGGTTTTATCGCGGAACAATACCATGTCCAGACGTTTAATTTGAACGCAGCGGCAAAAGGCAGTAAGTATCGCGCGAAGGTATTGACACCGACCGGTAACGGATACAATAAAAATTCTGTTGACATCGTAATAGTTAATCAAAACGATAAAGTTGTAAATCGCTATCAATCGAAGTACTATAAAAATGCTGACGCTACAGCACAGGCTTTTGATAACGGCGACTATCGAGGGCAGCAAAAGCTCGTTCCCGAGGGGCAGGAACAGGATATAGCCAAAAAAGTAACAACAGTGCTCAAAGCACCTGACGGAACAACGAGCACACCTCTCCCCAAAGATCAGGCAAAGAAGCTGCAAGATGAGGCACAGAGCGGCAAATTGACCGGTTTTGACTGGAACGCGTACAACACCAAGGATCTCGCTATCGGAATCGGTAAACAGGCCGGACAAGCAGCCCTTTTGGGTGCAGCGATCGGCATCGGTACTGACATTGCCCAAAAGGTATGGAACGGTGAAGAGATCGATGGCGCCGAATTAGTTGAAACAGCAGTTACTTCCGGAGCAGATTTTGGTGTAAAAGCGGCCGCCGCCGGCGCGTTGAAAGTCGGCGTTGAAAAAGGAATAATTACTGCTATCCCAAAAAGTACTCCGGTCGGTACAATTACTAATATAGTCCATGTAGCAGTTGAAGATGTGAAAGTTTTAGGTGAAATTGCGACCGGGAAACTGACAGTAAAGGAAGGCATTGACAAAATTGAGCAGACGACTGTTTCGACAGTTTCAGGAATTGTCGCCGGTGAAGCAGTAGGAGCTACTGTCGGAGCGGCTATAGGTACGGTTTTGGGTCCTGTCGGTGCTGCTGTCGGCGGATTCATCGGCGGAACGGTCGGATACTTGGCAGGGTCCAAGGTTGGTCAACTGGTAGTTAAGGGTGCGCAAAAAATCCGGGATGGAGTTGTCGGAGTAGTCAAATCTATCGGGAGAGGTGTGAAAAATTTTGTAAGTAATGCCGTCAGCAGCTTTTTGGATCGTGTCTTAAGCTGGTAATGGAAACAATAAGCTAACGTTCATGATCGCCGATACAGGTTTATCTGTGTCGACGATCGGCTCTGTCCCAAACTTTGTGTAAACCCCATCATTGCATAATGCGTATCTCATGAGTGGTCATCGGCACAAGTTCCGGCGACCGCTTTATCAACATACAAGCGGCGTGGTTTCTGCTATTTGTGGATGCGATCCCCTAAATAGATTGACAGCGTTGAGTAGATAACGCCCCAGTTCTGATGGTGATCCGTCCATTTTGGGGTAATGTCCACCATCGCCGGATAAGCATCTTGAAGAGGCTGTCGTCGGTCGGAAATACCGATTTGACTTTCGGGCCTTACGAAGTTGATGATTAAAGCCTTCGATCACGTTCATCGACGAAAGGTACTTTTTGTTATCGCATGCGTCACTACGCAAATTTAAGCACTTTTTCTTTATTACGAACGCCTTATTTTGTCGTTCGGCTTTATCCGTTTTTGACTGTCACTCCCGATCATCGCCCTATCCAAAATAAACTCGCGCACAGCTTCCTTAGGTATCAGCCATGTACGCCCGTTGCGGAACGCTTTAAGCGCGCCGCTGTTAAGCAGCTCGTACATCGCGTTATATCCGACACGCAATGCTTCGCAAGCCTCATCAACCGTCATCACATTTGGAACATGTTTTTATTGCCTCCTTTTCTGTGTTGTTCGTCCGATACGGGCAGTTGTCAGGTCCGATATCATACTTACCGCAAAGACAGTTTCTGCGTTTACATAGTATCGATGCCCGTCGACATAACTTACCGAGTTCGTCACGATGTTTATGTGCGGGTGATCCGAATTCTCATGAACGGCATACACCGTTTGGTACTCCCGACCTAAAAAAAGAACCGCCTCCTTGGCGATCTCATTGATTGTATCGATGTTCTTCACCTCACCGGGTGAGAACGAGATTATGAAATGACGAAGCTGAACGCCGTTCGACTTGCCGTATTGTTCCGATACGGCAGCCATACTGCCGGCGATATTATTCGTATCTACTCCGACGCCGCCGATAAACCGGCTCGGCGTCTTTGATTCATCCATAATGTAGTTGATCACATCTTGTTTAGCTGCATCGTCAAAGTATTTCCCGTGACCGTTCGCTGTTTTAAGTGTTGCCATAATGGAATTATCCTTTCTGTAAATATATTTTTCATTACATGATAGTTTGTATTTATAATCATTCTTCAAAGTAAAATACATCATCTTATTTTTAGTTAATCTTCATCTTAAAGCATCATATGATGGTGCTATATTTGACGCAAGGGGGAAGAACTGCGTCCTTCCCCCCGGGGCCCCGTATTACATTATTTCAATGTTATATACATTCGGATAAATATACAACTGTATTACATCTTTCATACAATTCTGCTGTTTTGAAGTCAAACCGGCGCTTTACAAATGCGCTATAATCCGAGACAAAATGGATCTGACAACGCCCGTATCGGGTGAGCAACACGAACAAGGACACAATAACATCATGCTCGAAGAGTATGCAGATGTGATGACGGTTGATGAGGCTTGCGAAGCATTGCGGGTCTGATATATCGCCATGTACGAGCTTCTTAACAGCGGTGCGCTTAAAGCGTTTCACAATGGGCGATGATCGGGAGTGACAGTTCAAAACGAATAAATCTGAGCGACAAAATAAGATGATCGTAATATAGTAAAAAGTGCTTAGATTTGCGTAGCAGACACATAAACTGATTTCACTGAAGGACGCTATCATCGGTCAGTTTGACCTTGCGCTGCGGACGGCTTTCGATACGACCGCCCCGGAAGCCGAGCGGGACGCACTGCAGAACGAGATACTAGAAACCTCCGAACTTATGCAGAACTCCATCTACGAAAACGCACACGTCGCACTCGACCGGGCGGAGTACCGGAAACGCTGCGACGCTCTGACCGCACGGTTCGACAAGACCAAGGCGCGCCGGAGATGGTCGAAGCCGCCATAAAGGACAAACAAGTCCGGGCAGGCGGCCATCGAAGCCTACCTCGAAACCCTCAAGGCGCAGGACACCCCGGTGGAGCGGTTCGAGCCATCCCTCCGGTGTGCGCTGCCGGATTTCGTGACGGTCTACTCCAAAGAGGATGTGCGGTTCACCTTCAAGGACGGGGCAGAGATAAAGGCATACGGTAAAAAGGAACTCCTCACTTCCACTTCGGAGGTGAGGAGATTTTTGCTTGTTCTTTTCGATAAACGGGAATTTGTCTACTTTGATATTACTGCCTTGATCGCACCCAAACTGTGGATTCTTACAACACGGTTCTTGTCTATTTCTGATATTTGTTGCAACTGTTCCACAAAAGG
>CANQMJ010000166.1 GCA_947624945.1 uncultured Clostridia bacterium
TCGTCGATGAGCCACACGGTGTCGCCGTGCCCGTATTCGTAGTCGCGGACGGGACAGGGAGCAAAATATGCGGTGTTGTGTTTGACGACCTCGCCGCCGGGGCGGTGAAGAAAGTATTTGCCGTTTTCGTTGTCGGGGCGGCTGCGGTTGCAGAGCGCGTCGTTGAGTCTGTCGATGTAGGGCGCGAACGCACGCAGACAGTAGTCGGCGGCGGCAGTTGTAATGTTATCGTCGTCGATGCCGAGACTGTCGGCGGGGATATGATACGTCAGCGTGGGTTTGTCCTTCGCGAGCTTGTGCGTCGACGATATCTCGACCGACACGCCGCCGTGCCAGTAGACGTTGTCGCGGTATTCCTCGCCGAACTCGCCGGGCGCGCCGCGGCAGAGGTCGGGCTTGCCGGGCGCGTCGTCGGGCGGCAGATACGCTCTCCCGTCGTACATCTCATCATATGTTTTCGTATCGTTCTCCATCTGCAAAAGGTGATATTTCAATCGCTTCAATGCTTTGTCCTCCTCCTGTCCGTTAATAATGAGCTCCGCTGGGACAGATATCACGACGGTGGGCGCGTCCTAAGCGAGCTTGTGCGTCTACGTTATGTCAAATCCGTACTCGCCGTGACTGCCCGCGTAGTAGTAGCACGAGTCGTAGACGGTATCCTCCTGCCCCGACGGCAGCACGACGCACATCGTCCCGTTGTACATTTCGGTGTATGTCGCGGTGTCGTTTTCCATTTTCAAAAGCTTGTTTTTAAGTCTCTTCAAATAGGCATCACTACTTCGTTTTCTGAAATTTGATCTTGTTTTTCATCTGCGCCGCCGTGATGCGCGGCGAGGCGGTTGACGGCGCAGCAAATGTCGATAGGGCGGATATTCTCGATCCAGTATTCGTCCGGCGACGGTGTACCGCTTTGCGGACCGTCATCGCAAAAAAGACGTTCGCATACGTTTTTCGCCGCGTCGGACAGCTCGAGCTCGTAATTTTCCGTGTCCGTAAGATAGCAAAGCAGCGAACGGCGCAGCGCGTTTATCTGCGGCGTTGATGTGAGCGCGGACAGGCGCGAAATATCGGACTTATATCCGCCGACGACAATGATGCCCCCGTCCGCCGCGGACGATGAAAAATCGACTTCCGGATGTTCGGGTCTGTCGAGCCACAGCGTTCGCTTGTCCGTCCACGACGCTTTCGGCAGCGTGTCATGTGTCGGCGCGTCGACAGCGATGTCGTCGATGTCCTTTGCGACAAAACGCTCCGCAAGAATAACGGTGTCGGCTAATGGAAGATAGTCGCTCAACGCTCCGCAGACGAATACTGTCGACGTACCCATATCAGACAGTTCTTTTATTCGGTCTGTAAACGGCGTTATCGGGTCGGTTTTTATTATCCTGCGTATGCTTTGATCGCGGACGAGAAAGTTTGTCGCGCTGCTGTCCTCGTCGATGAGGAGCAGCTTCGAGCCGCCGTATACGGCCTCGACTATATTTGCCGCCTGAGAAACGCTCCCGCTCGCGTGTTCGGTCGAAAAATCGACGGCGTCGCCGCTCGGGGGAATGTTTTTGAAAAACGGCGACAGATCGAGGCGGCTTACGGGACGTCCGTCCTCGGCGTTTGTTTTGACGGCGCTTCTGTCCGTTATGACGAGCTCGCGTCCGTCGCCGGCGATGTGGTCGTATACGCCTTCTTCTATCGCGTCGAGCAGCGTCGATTTTCCCGAATACGCGCCGCCCACGATGACGGTTATCCCTCGCTTCAAAAGCATCCCCGTCACGGACGTGCCGTCGTCGAGCTCGATCGTCGATGTCAGCGACATCGGCGACGTAAACCTCACCGCCTGCATGTTCGGAGCGTCGCCGGTCCCCATGCGCGGCAGTATGCTGCCGTTCGCAATGAAGCAGACCGCGTCGTGCGACTGCATGTATCTCCTGATGCTCTTTTGTCTTTTGTAGAGATCGTTTCCTGCTTTATAGTCCTCCGCGTCGACGCTCTCCGCAGCGTCGCTGACGGCGCGGACTATGTCGCCTATGAACCTTGAAAACAGCTTCCCGTTTATCGAATGTATGCCTATGCAGGGGATGCGGGCGAGCACGGTCATATTCCACTCGCGCTTTTCAGTGTCGTAAAACGATGCGTTTCTCTTATTTATCCTGCTGTTATACGGGCAAAGGAAAAGCCCGCATTGAAGCCGCTTATCTTTTCGGTCGTTTTCATAATCGCGGCTCAGCATACAAAGACGCGGCGAGAAGTGTCTGTAAAGATAGTCCTCGGCGAACAGCGCATCCCCGTCGGAAACGTCTGTCCGCAAAAGGGATTCCGGTACGGATATGACCATTTTCAAAGTCTCATACCGCACGCAGTCATAGCGCAGAAGCGTAATTCCGACACCGTTATAGTACTCGTACTTTTCATCAAAGCACATGGAGAGATTCACGCGCGACTGCCCGTCGATGGAGCGCAAAAACTTTTTCAGATTATTTATACTGCCCATAATATCGCGCGCCTCCCTGTTTTCGTTTTGTAAAGTTTGTTTTTAATTTTTTCAGTGTGCATCACTCCTTCGTTTTGTAAAATTTGTTTTTGATGTGTGAGTTTTGTTTTCCGTATCATTTGACGATCACCCCCTTTTTGAAAATAAAAACGCGCCCGAACGGGCGCGATGCGGTATGCATGCAAAACAAAAGCGCGTCCGTTCCCGGACGCGCGTGTTTTGACGCTTATTTATCCCGGTCGAGGGGATATACGCGCTTTGTCCGAAAAACATTTCTTTTCATGGCTGTATTCCTCCTCTTGTGAGATTTGTTTTATGCGCGGTTTTCCGCGCAATGTCAGTATAGCATATGATGCGGCGGCTGTCAAGTCAAAATTTCGAAATCGTCGAACGATGCCGAACGCGCGATGCTTATTTATCCCAGCGAATGACGCAGACGCCTGTCGTAAGTCCGCTGCCGAACGCGCACAAGACGATATTGTCGCCGCGTTTGACGCGTCCCGTGCGGTTGACCTCGTCGATGGCGATCGGCAGGCAGCCCGCCGACGTGTTGCCGTATTCGGCGATGTTGCAGACGTATTTCGACTTGTCTATGTGGAGCTTTTCCTCTGCGGACTTGATTATCCTGTAATTCGCCTGATGGGGGATAACGAGGTCGATGTCGTCCTGCGTGAGACCCGCGTCCGTTATCGCGCGGTCGATGAGGCGCACCATCGAGCTGACGGCGAATTTATATACCTCGGCGCCGTTCATGTGAAGGACGGGACGTCCCATTTCACGTTTGTTCATGGGCGAGGTGCTCTCGCCGCGCGGCGCGTAAATGAGGTCGGTGTTGCCGAACGCCTCGACGTTTATCGTTTTGAGTCCGTCGCCCTCGCCTAAAACGAGCGCGCCGCCGCCGTCGCCGAACAGGACGCACGTATTTCTGTCCGTCCAGTCCGTCATGGCGGACAGATTGTCAAATCCGACGACGAGCGCTTTTTTGACCCTCTTGCGGGCGAAAAATCCGTCAGCCACGTCGAGGGCGTATATGAATCCCGAGCACGCGCCGTTCACGTCGAACGCGGGGCAGTGCGCGCCGAGCTCCTTTTGTATGACGCACGCCTGCGACGGCGTGATGTAGTCGCCGCGCATCGTGGCGCATATTATCAGATCGAGCTCGTCGGCGGCGACGTTCGCGTCCTCGAGCGCGAGCTTCGCTGCCTTGACGGTGAGCTCGGTCATCGATTCGGTCGTCATTATGTGACGGCGCTTGATGCCGGTCCGCGACGTTATCCATTCGTCGCTCGTATCGACCATGGTTGTAAGCTGCTCGTTTGTGAGCACATATTCGGGGACGGCAGAGCCCGTTCCCAGTATGGAAAAACTCATATGTTCGACCTCTCTGTTTTCATGGCGAAAGACGCGGCGGTGAGCCGCGTCATTTCGTGTGGAATTATAGCATACAAAAAGGAAAAAGTCAACAGTTTTAACGTCTCCCGATTACATTGCGCGCGGCACGTCAATAATTCCCGTGTGCGGTGCGTATAAATACATTAAACGGGGTGACTTTCGTGGACATCGAGCGCAGGAAAAGATTTATCGTGAACTTTTTGTGGGTCGTTTTGTGGTGCGCGGCAATTTACTTTTTGTTCGGGTATGCGGTCGAGTACCTTTTTCCGTTTATCGCCGCGTTTGCGCTGTCGTCGGCGCTCCGTCCGGCGGCGCTCTTTCTGACGCGCAAGACGAAACTGAACATGCGCGCCTCGTCTCTGTTTTTGACCGTGCTGTCGCTCGCGTCTGTCGGCGCGATCATTGTCGTCGTCGGCAACGGCACGGTGTCGCTCGTTCGTGCGCAGGTGGCGAAGCTGCCGCAGTTTTACGCGTCGACTGTCGAGCCGATGCTGCGCGACGCGCTCGATTTCATCGAG
>CANQMJ010000167.1 GCA_947624945.1 uncultured Clostridia bacterium
AGCGCGAACGCAAGGAGCATCATTATCGCCGTCACGATGTAGGAGTATGCGGGCGCGCCGTCTCCGGAGATTGCGTCGACACAGGCGATGAACGGCGACATCAGACGCAAAATCGCTATATCATAGAGCGACGACGGCTGGAAAAACTCGGTCCCCTCGGAGAGCAGGATAGTGACGGTGCCGAAAAGTATCGGGAGAATGAACGTGAAAAGACCCGTGATTATCACATGCATGACGAGACTGCCCGTCAGCGTGCCCGCGAGGAATGTGACCGACAGCATCGCGGCGAAGAAGAACAGCGCGTTCAAAAAGCCGAGTATCAGCACCGTAAACGATGCGGCCGACATGAATCCGTATACGGAAAACACAACAACAGTTATGGCGAAGTTTATGAGGAACGCGGCGATATATGCGGCGAATGAGGTGAACAGCGCCGTGATGAAGTGACCCGATCTGCGCTCGGGCAGACTGTGGTAAAACGCCGAGCTCGTTTTGTTCTGCAAAAACAGGAGCGAATAGCATCCGGCAAAGACTGCGGCTATCATCGACACGACGACGGCGGTCTTAGATATGTCGGATGCGACCTCGGCTGCGGCGCCTGCGGCGCTCTTTTGCGCGTCTTCGGCGATGATCTGGACCTCGTGTTCGCTGCCGACGATAGACGCTATGTGACTTTCAAGGTCGGACGCGATATTCGGCAGCATCATCAGCGTCGGGACTGTATACGTGAGAAGAAAGGCGATGGCGATGAGCAGGCAGAGCGCCCAGCCGCGTCTGCTCGTCGCGAACATGTACCGCGCTGTCACAAACGGCGCGCGGGCGGTCTTACTCGATGATGGATTTCGTGTCATATCCGAGTGCCTCCATTTCCGTTATGAATATTTCTTCGAGCGTCAGCGGTATGACCTCGCAGTATGCGGGGTTCTGCGCGTTTAACATTGACGTTATCTCGTCCTCGCTGCCGCGGCAGGTGAGCGTGTGGAGCCTGCCGTGGCTCGTCTGCGAGACTATGTCGAGCGACGGCGGCAGCTCGGTCGACTCGTCGCTGTATACGATCTGTATCTTATGGAGCGTTTCCTTTACGTCGTCGAGCTCGCGGTCGAGTATGACGGAGCCGCGGTGCAACAGGCATATGTGGTCGGTCAGGTCCTCGAGCTCGCGCAGATTGTGCGTCGACACGATAGCCGTCATCGCACCGTCGGCGACGTCGTCGGCGATGACGCGGCGCACGAGCCCGCGCATGACGGGGTCGATGCCGTCGAACGTTTCGTCGCAGAGCAGCCAGCGCGGACGCACCGACAGTCCGAGCAGGAGCGCGGACTGCTTCTGCATGCCCTTCGAGAACGTGTTTATCTTTCTGTCGCGGTCAAGACCGAACATTTCGGTCATTTTCATGTACCGTTCGTCGTCGAATGTGTCGTAGATGCTGCGGAAGAACGAGCGCATGTCGGAAAGCGTCGCGTGCGGCAGAAAATACTGCTCGTCGGAAAGATATACGACGCGCTGCTTTAACGCGTAGTTTTCGTATACGTCCTCGCCGTCGTACCGAATTTTGCCCGAGTCGGGGCGGTATATGCCCGAAAGCAGGCGCAAAAGCGTCGATTTGCCGCTTCCGTTCGAGCCGATAAGACCGAATATCGAGCCGTCCGCCACCTTAGTCGTCACATTGTCGAGCGCCTTGACGTTGTCGAACATCTTTGTGATGCCGTCTATCGTTATCATTGTTCACCCTCCTTGTCATTTTCCGCGTATTCGTTTTCCACAATTTGCAGTATCTCGGACTTGCCGATCCCGTATACGTGAGCGTCGGCAAGAGCCGACGTTATCGAGCCGATGATGTCGGCGCGTTTTTTGTCCGACGCGCCGACGAGATCGTCTGAGACGAAGCTGCCGCGTCCCTGCGACGAATATATGATGCCGCGACGTTCGAGCTCCGCGTATGCTTTGTGGATGGTGTTGGGATTTATGCCGAGCTCGCTCGCGAGCTGACGCACGCTCGGTATGCTTTCGTTAGGCTTGAGCACGCCGCGCAGCGCGAGCGAGCTTACGTTTTCCACGATCTGCTCGTAGATGGGTTTTCTGCTTTTGAAATCAACGTAGATAGAATCCATATAAAACACGCTCCCGATGATATGTACTATCAGTATTAGTACACTTGAATAATACACCAAGAATGAGCGTTTGTCAATAGAATTCGTAATTTTTTTTGCGATTCGACCGCCTTCGTACAAGATAGGACTTGAAAAACAGCGGCGAATCGTATATAATGGATTTACTTTGAAAGGCAAAAGACAGGAGACAAAATCAATGCAGATCTATAACGCACTTCTTGAAGCCGGCGCGGGAACGCAGCAGACGCCCGCCGGAGGCGGTCTTGTGACGATAATCATGCTCGTCATAATGCTCGTCGTATTCTATTTCTTTATGATACGTCCGCAGAAAAAGCAGGAGAAGGAGACGGCGGAGATGCGCAACAACCTTCAGGTCGGCGACGAGATAACGACTATCGGCGGCATCATCGGCAAGATAGTTTCGATCAAAGAGGAGACGATCATGATCGAGACGGGCAAGGAAAAGACGAAGATACGCCTGCTCAAAACGGCGGTCCGCAACGTTGACGTCAAGGCGGAGGACGCAGAGAACGACTGACATATTCATAAACGGCGCGCACCCGGCATAGGAATATAAAAAACGAACCGGGAGCGTCATTTATGAACATACCAGCAAATGAAGAAAAATTTTCGCCGGCTGTAGTCATGCCGACGATATGGGGAGCCGTCGCGGGGATCGTATGCGCGGTAGTGCTGTTGTTTGCAGTCGGCTTCGCAGTCTATTCGACCGCCGACCCGAACGGCTGCGTGCCTGCGGCGTCTGTCGCGATGATCGCGGCATCGTCCGTCGTTGCGGGATTTGTCGGCGCGAAAAAGGGCGGCGGATTCGTACACGGCGCCGCTGCGGGCGCGACGTTCACGCTCATCGTGTTCATCGCCGCCGTCATCGCGGGTGGCGAGAGCGTTCTGCCGTCGCCGTATTCGTACATCTGCCGCATAGGAGCGGCGCTTTTGTCGCTGATCGGCGCGTATCTCGGCGGACGGCACGGCAAAAGACGAATAGGCGGCGCGCCGAGGATGCCAAAGATCAAAAGATGAAAATATAAAAACAAGGAAAGGACGGCGGGGTATGGTACGCACGTTCAAAAAAAACGGCGAGCGCTACGTGTGCGATGAAAGGTCGGGAACCGTCAGCGCAGTGTCCGCACTCGAATATAAAATGATCTCATATCTGAAGCCGCCGCTCGGACCCGACATGCCGACGTCGCTGCGCTACGACCTCGCAAAATACGACAGCGGAGCCGTCGAGGACGCATACGCAAAGCTGTATGCGCTGTATGAGGCGGGGAAGCTGTTCTCGGAGGACGCAGGCGGCTGCGGCGAATGTGAGTACAGCGACATCTGCGGCAAATGAAAAAACATCAAAAAAACGGCATGACGTAAGTCATGCCGTTTTTTGTCATACCGACTCTTGTCTCAAACCGTTACCCATGCCTGACCTCTCACACCCTCGAGGTCATAAAGACTGCACCCGGCGAGCACCATGAGCACGGGCACCATGCCCGACGCGGGACAGTAGCCGGTCCTGCCGTTTTTGTCTTTGCCGTACGCTGTCACGTTATAGTTTGAAAGCTCTAAAACGACCTCCAGAACATTAGCTTTTTCCATTCCCGTCTCAGCGCATATCTCGTCGAGCGTCGCGGTCTTTTTCGCAATGACCTTGATGACCGCGAGCGTGCTTTCATCCGCAATAAGCCTGAGAAGACTGTTGATCCGCTCGCCGCTCATGTCGAGACAATATTTCTTAAAATCAGTCCCCGACATCACAAATCCCATGCCGAGCGGGTCTGAAACGAGGATATTATTGCCGTTTTCAAAGCAAACGCTTAGTTTGTCGTTACGCTGCACGACGCAGTCCCGGTCCATCATGCGCGATATTGCCTGACGGACAGTTTCGGCGCGGCCGTTTTTGACCGCATACTCGCAGAAGTCGCCGACGTTATCGCCGACTGTTTGAGTATCGACCGAATGTTTACCGCGCAAAAGCAGATCGAGGCTCGTCCCGAGCGCGTCGCACAGATCGGGCAACAGCAGGATATCGGGCATCGACTCGCCCGTTTCACTTAGTTAAGGATATAAATGTGTATTTTTCCATTCGTCAGTCAATTTTTCCAACGAAACGGTAGTAAATCTCAATCTCCTGCTCCCGCATACCATCCGCACTTTTCGTTGCTTCATGAATCACGATTTTTTCAATCAGAGTGTTCAGAAGCTCGGCGGTCAGCTCTGTGGGGTGGGAGTATTGTTTTATCAGCGCGACCCATTTCTCAGCGTCGGA
>CANQMJ010000168.1 GCA_947624945.1 uncultured Clostridia bacterium
CGATATACGGCTATTGCCGCGACTGCGTGGAAAAGGGCGCGTGCAAGAAGTGAAGCATTTTGCACTTATCGCGGCGGCGCTCGTATCATGTCTTACGCTTTCGTCGTGCGCGGCGGGTACGCACATCGCGGACGAAAGACCGCGCGTCGTGACGACGATATTCCCGCAGTACGACTTTGTGCGCGCGATAGCGGGCGATACGGTGTCGCTCGAAATGCTCGTGCCGCCCGGCTCGGAGAGCCACACGTACGAGCCGACTGTCGCGGACTTACACGACGTCATCGACGCCGACCTCTTTATCTCCACCGGCAGCGAAACGGACGAATGGGCATTGTCTGTCGAGGACGCGGTGGAGGGGTCGGACGTGAAATTTCTTCATATAAACGATGCCGTGGAGAGCGGCGGCCACGATCACGTCGATGATGACGGCAAAGTGGAACATCACGACGACGAGCACGTATGGACGTCGCCGGACAACGCGGAGGCTATATTATATTATATCCTCGACGCGCTTATTGAGATATCGCCCGAAAATGAACAGCTTTACCGACAAAATGCCGACGCATACGCGGAGCGTCTGCGCGGTATCGGTGATGAATTTGAAGAGATCGCAAAGCTCGCACGCGAGCGCGGCGCGACGTTTGTCGTCGCCGACAGGTTCCCGTTCGAGGCGCTGTTCGAGCGGTACGGAATCGCATATGCGGCAGCGCTCGACGGCTGCGCCGTAGGAGTCGAGCCGACAGCACAGCGCGTCGGCGAGCTGCTCGACATAATCGACGAGGGCGGTATTTCGTCTGTGTTCTACATCGAATTTTCGAACCGCGCCGCCGCCGATTTCATCGCGTCCGAGACGGGGTGCGGTGAGCTGCTTCTGCATTCGTGCCACAACGTCGACATCGACGACTTTGAAGGCGGCGTCACGTTCTGCGATTTGATGGAGCAAAATGCCGAAAACATGAGGGAGGCGCTCGGGGTATGGCGCTGATAAAATGCGAAAACGTCTCGCTCGGCTACGAGGGCGAGGTCGTGGTGAAAAACGTCACGCTCAGCGTCGAGCGCGGCGATTATATGTTCGTCATCGGAGAAAACGGCGGCGGCAAGTCGACGCTGATAAAGGGACTTCTCGGTCTAATCCGTCCCGTCACGGGCAAGATCGAGTACGGGGACGGTATATCGCCGCACTGCGGCGGCATCGGATATCTGCCGCAGCGCACGGACGTGCAGCGCGACTTTCCCGCGTCGGTGCGCGAGGTCGTAATGTCGGGCTGCGTCGCGCGGTCGAGGGGACTGTTTTATTCGCGCGCCGACAGGGAGCGCGCGCATGAAACGATGCGAAGGCTCGGCATACACGGCATCGAGCGCCGCTCGTACCGCGAGCTGTCGGGTGGACAGCAGCAGCGCGTGCTGCTTGCAAGAGCGCTGTGCGCCGCCGACAAGCTGCTTTTGCTCGACGAGCCCGTGACGGGTCTTGACCCGTTCGCGACGGCGGAGCTTTACGAGACTGTCGGCGAGCTCAACCGCGAGGGCATCACGGTCATAATGGTGTCGCACGATATAGGCGCGCTGTCGGCGGAGGCAAAGACGGTGCTGCACATCAAAACGGAGCCGGTTTTCTACGGCTCCCGCGACGACTATATGCAGTCAGACGTGTATAAGGGGATCAGGGGTAGTAAAAATTTTTGAAAAAAGGGGGTGCAGGGGGAAAAGAACTTTTTATAAAAAGTTCTTTTCCTCTTGCATAAAACCACAATGCTCGACCTGCTTTCAAATCCGATACTTGTGCGGATACTGATACGTGCCGCGGTCGTGGGGGCGGCGGTGTCGCTGTCGTCGTCGGTGCTCGGCGTGACGATGGTGCTGCGCCGCATGTCGATGATAGGCGACGGTCTCGCGCACGCGGGCTTCGGCGCGCTCGCGATGGCGACGCTGCTCGGCGCGGGCGATCTCAAGACAGAGGTGTCGATACCGATAGTCATGGCGACCGCGATGGTGCTGCTTTATATCTCTGAACGCGGCGTTCTCGGCGGCGACGCCGCCGTCGCCGTCGTGTCGACGGGCATGATGACGGCGGGCGTCCTCATATTCAGCTTCACGACGGGGTACACGGCGGACATGTGCTCGAGTCTGTTCGGCTCGGCGTCGATACTGACGATAACGAACGGCGACCTTGTGCTCTCGCTTTTATTGGCGGCGGCGGTCGTGATAATTTTCGCCGTGTTCTTCAACCGCATATTCGCCGTCACGTTCGATGAAAAATTCTGCGCCGCCGCAGGCATCCGCGTGTGGGCGTACAAAATGCTGACGGCGGCTCTGATCGCGGTCACCGTCGTCGTCGGGATGAAGCTGATAGGCTCGCTCATGATCTCGGCGCTCGTCGTTTTCCCCGCGCTGTCGTCGATGAAGCTGTGCCGCAGCTTCCGCGCCGTCACGGTCACGGCGGGCATAATATCCGTGTGCGGATTTGCGCTCGGGTTCATACTCTCGTGCGCGTATTCTCTGCCGGCGGGCGCGTCCGTCGTCGCCGTCGATATCGTTTTGTACGTCGCAATATGCGTTGTTACGGCAATTATAGACAAAAGGCGAAAAATGCGTGCAGTTGATATGCAATCGCCTATAACAGCAAAAAACGCAGAAAATAAAGGGTAGATCGTATCATGGAGCTGTTTTCGAAAAGACCGCTCGCCGAAGCGGCGGCGGTCTTTACACTTTCGTCCGCACTCGTCTTTGCGGCGGACGGGAGCGTGAAAATACTGATTTTTGCATCTGCCTTAATTGCGATGATATGCTTCATCATCGCCGCAAAGATGCGCGCCGCGCTGTCCGCGTACCGCGTGCACGTGATACGGTGCTGCGCTGCCGTCATGTGCGCGCTCGCAGTCTCGTACGCGTACATGGACGTGTACGCGGCGGGTTGGGAGTCGAGATGCGGCGAGGACGTCACGCTCGAAGGCACCGTCACCGATCGCGTCTTTTCGTCGACGTACGGCGGCTCGTTCATCGCAAAGATCGACCGGGTGAACGGCGAACGCGTCCGCATCCGCGCGCTCGTCGAGACGGGATTTTCATGCGGACTGCGCGTCGGCGACAGCTTTTCATCGTCGGCGACGCTCGACGTGCTCGAATCGGACGGCGCGTTTGACGAACACGCATACTATTTCCCACGCGGCGTTCTTGTCGCCGCCTCGATCGACGAGCCTGACTTGATTGAAAGCCTCGGGCAGTCAAAGACTTTATCCTCAAAAATCGCGCGGCTGCGGCGCACGCTGTCATCTATGACCGAGGTCGCGATGGAGGAGGCGGGCGGCGACGGCGGAATAGCGGAGGCGCTGTTCGTCGGTGAGCGCGACGGACTCGACGATGCCGTATACCGCGACATGAGGTACGCGGGCGCGTCGCACCTGCTCGCCGTAAGCGGGCTGCACCTGACCGTCGTCGTCGGAACGCTGTCGGAGATACTGAAAAAGCTGACGCTGCCGCGTCCGGCACGCGCCGTGACCGTTATCGCCGCGTCCGCATTTTACATGGCGCTGACGGGCTTTTCCGCGTCCGTCACAAGGGCTGGGATCATGATGATAATATGTGAGCTGTCGTACTTCGCGCGCCGCGAGTACGACCCGGTGACGTCGCTGTTTTTTACGTCCGCGTGCATGATCGCCGTCTCGCCCGCGTCGGCGGCGGACATGGGATTTCTGCTGTCGGTCACGGCGATGCTCGGGTGCTATGTGTCGGGTACATTCACACGCACAGACGCGCCGAAGTCAAACCGCAAGTTTTTGCGCGTGCCCGCGAAGATTTTGAAGTACCTCGTCCGCATGTTCACGGTGTCGCTCTGCACGCTCATCTTCACGCTGCCCGTCATGTGGGCGGCAACGGGACGCGTGTCGCTTTTGTCGCCGCTCGCGTCAGTGCTCATGTCGCTGCCGGTAACGGCGATACTGTACATGTGCCCGCTCATCGCGGTGACGTTCCGACTGCCGCTCTTGCGCGTACCGCTCGCAAACGCGTGCGCGTTTCTGTGCCGCGCCGTCGCGGGCATCGCGTCGCTTTTATCGCGCATAAGAGGCGCGACGTTTTACGTCGGCGGCGCGCTCGGCATGGCTTTCGTGGATCATGACGCTTTCCTCCGATTTCCTCAAAGTTATACCGCGTAGTTGGACTTGCGGCGCATTTTGACGCGATTGACGCGCCCGATCTCGTCGAATTGCTTCGGCGCGGTGATGTAGCGCGCGATGCTGCGCACGTCCACCATCTCGCCCTCGCAGGCGGCGTCCAGCCGTC
>CANQMJ010000169.1 GCA_947624945.1 uncultured Clostridia bacterium
GAGAGCCCGGGACCCGTCGCGGGCAAGCTCGCGCCGAGGCTGCACCTGACGGCGCGCATACTGTACTCGATCTACATCGCGCTGACGGCGATACAGATACTGATACTGGTCCTCGGCGGCATGCCCGTATTCGACGCCGTGACGGCGTCGTACAGCACGGCGGGCACGGGAGGATTTGCGATAAAGAACGACAGCTTCGCCTCGTACAGTCCGTACTGTCAGACCGTGATGGCGATATTCATGCTTCTTTTCGGCGTCAACTTCAACATTTACTTCCTCATCATAATGGGCGAGTTCGTCCGCGTGTGGAAAAACAGCGAGCTGCGCACATATATCGCAATCGTTGCGTCGTCTGTCATCGCGGTCGCGATAAACGCGTGGAAATTCTTCGGCGACTTCGGGCAGTCGCTGCATCACGCGTTCTTTCAAGTCGCGTCCATAATCACGACGACGGGCGGAACGACGCTCGACTATGAGGCGTGGCCCGAGTTCTCGCACGAGGTGTTGATCATACTCATGTTCGTCGGCGCATGCGCCGGTTCGACCGGCGGCGGCGTTAAGATATCGCGCCTCGTCATAATGTGGAAGTCGTTCTGCTGCGAGATAAAGAAACTCCTGCACCCGCACAGTGTGAGCGTCATCAAGATGGACGGCGACGTTGTGGACCGCGGAACCGTGAGCCGCTGCGGTGCGTTCTTCTTCTGCTACATACTGCTCGTCTGCGCGTCGACGCTCATAGTCTCGGTCGACAACTTCTCGTTCGAGACGAATTTCAGCGCCGTCATGGCGTGCCTCAACAATGTCGGTCCCGGCTTCGGCATGGCGGGACCGGTCGAAACGTACGCGTCGTTCTCGTGGCTGTCGAAAATAGTCCTCTCCCTCGACATGCTTCTCGGACGCCTCGGCATCTTTCCCGTGCTCGTCCTGTTCGTCCCGTCCGCGTGGAACCCGAGAAGATGATTATAATATATTTATTCTCGGGGAAGGGACTTTTTATAAAAAGTCCCTTCCCCGAACCCCATCTTCAAAAATTTTTATTACATTTTTTGCTTTTGCAAAGTAAACGAAAACAATATCTTCAGAGATAGCTTAAGATAAGCACTATTTAGTCCGCTTTTGGAGGAGAGGGAGGAAACTTTTACAAAAAGGTTCCTCACAAATGAAAAAAGTTTTTCTCTCGCGCTCTCTTTTCAAAAACTTTTCTTGACAAGCTTTTCTTTTGACAAAGTAAGCGAAAACAATATCCTCGGAGATAGCTTAAGATATGCACTAATCGGTCCGCTTTTGGCGAAGTAGGGGACACCTTTTACAAAAAGGGGTCCCCGATTAAAAAAGTTTCCCCCACATCTCCTTTTCAAAAACTTTTATTACCTTTTTTCCTCTTTACAAATTCGCCGACATATGATATAATACGCATGTTCCTGACACAAAGAATCATCTGAGTGAAAGGTGCGGCAGCATAAAAGTAATACGCCGTGCCTGTGCACGGCGTTTTTTACGTTATAATGAAGGAGGCAAATATGCAAAGCAGAGTAGCCGTAATGTCGATAATAGTCGAAAACGTCGACAGCGTCGAGGCGCTCAACGCCATACTCCACGAGTACGGCGAGTACATCATCGGGCGCATGGGGATCCCGTACCGCAAGCGCGGCATCAACATCATATCGGTCGCCGTCGACGCGGAGCAGAACACGATATCGGCGCTGTCGGGCAGAATAGGCAAGCTGCCGGGCGTCAGCGTCAAGACTGCGTTCTCGGGCGTGACCGACGGAAACAATGAATGACGTATCGGAAATAATCGAAACACTGTACCGCGGGGACGGCGGCGCGCTGTCGGCGGACGACATTGCGTCGTTCCTCGACGAGTGCGAGAGCGGGGACTACGACGAGGCGCTCGCGGCGCGCGCGAGAGAGGTGCGCGAGCCGATATACGGCAATCGCGTCTATGTGCGCGGACTCATCGAAATATCAAACATCTGCAAAAACGACTGCCTTTACTGCGGCATACGCAGAAGCAACAGAAACTGCATCCGCTACCGACTCGACGAGGACACGATAATATCGTGCGCCGACGAGGGTTACGAGCTCGGCTTCCGCACGTTCGTTTTGCAGGGCGGCGAGGACGCATACTACACCGACGACGTGATGTGCTCTATTATCAGCCGCATAAAGTCCTCGCATCCCGACTGCGCCGTAACGCTCTCGCTCGGCGAGCGCAGCCGCGACAGTTACCGCAGAATGCGCTCGGCGGGCGCGGACCGGTATCTTTTGCGCCACGAAACGGCGAATCCCGACCACTACGCGCAGCTTCATCCCGCGTCGATGTCGTACGAGAACCGCATACAGTGCCTTTACACGCTGCGGGAACTCGGCTATCAGGTCGGCTGCGGCTTCATGGTCGGCAGTCCGTATCAGACGAACCGCCACATCGCAAACGACCTGTGCTTCATACGCGACTTTTACCCCGCCATGTGCGGCATCGGTCCGTTCGTGCCGCATCACGAGACACCTTTTGCGTCGTTTCCATCAGGGACGGTAGAGAAAACGTGCCGCCTGCTCTCGATAATACGGCTTTTATGCCCGCACGTGCTCCTGCCCGCGACAACGGCGCTCGGCACCATACACCCGCGCGGGCGCGAGATGGGCATACTCGCGGGCGCCAACGTCGTGATGCCGAATCTGTCGCCAGTCGGTGTGCGCAAGCAGTACGAGCTGTACGACAACAAGATATGCACTGGCGAGGAATCGGCACAGTGCCGAGACTGCCTCGAATTGCGCATACGTTCAGTCGGCTGTGAGATAGTCACCGACCGCGGCGACGTAAAAAAGTAACAGTTATAAAATAATACTGGTAGGGAAAGTTTTGAGGGGTTCTTATGGGGAGGGCAGATGCAAAGCATCTGCAGCCTTTCCGCAAGCGGAAAGGCCACTTTTCTCAAAAGTTCCCCTAAGCAAGGTTCGGGGCAGCGCCCCGAAGAAAGGATAAAAACATGGCAATATACGATCCGAAATCAATGCACGCGGAAGAATTCATCAACGACGGCGAGATACTCGAAACGCTCGAGTATGCGGAGAAAAACAAGCACAATGTCGCGCTCATAGACGAGATACTCGAAAAGGCGCGTCCGAAAAAGACCGCGACGGGCTGCGTCTGCGCGGGGCTCACGCACCGCGAAGCGTCGGTGCTTTTGGCTTGCGACATACCCGAAAAGGTCGAGGCGATATACCAGATCGCGGAGGAGATAAAGCTCGCCTTCTACGGCAACCGCATAGTCATCTTCGCGCCGCTGTACCTGTCCAATTACTGCGTGAACGGCTGCCTCTACTGCCCGTATCACATGAAGAACAAGCACATAACGCGCAAAAAGCTGACGCAGGACGAGGTCCGCGCCGAGGTCATCGCGCTCCAGGATATGGGTCACAAGCGTCTCGCGATCGAGGCGGGCGAGGACCCCGTCAACAACCCGATCGAGTACATACTCGAGTGCATCAACACGATATATTCGATAAAGCATAAAAACGGCGCGATCCGCCGCGTCAACGTCAACATCGCCGCGACTACCGTCGAGGAATACGAGATGCTGAAAAAGGCCGGCATCGGCACCTACATCCTGTTCCAGGAGACGTATCACAAAAAGAGCTATCTCGAGCTTCATCCGACGGGGCCGAAGCACAACTACGACTACCACACGGAGGCTATGGACCGCGCTATGCAGGGCGGCATCGACGACGTCGGACTCGGCGTTCTTTTCGGACTCGAGCTCTACAAGTACGAGTTCGCGGGTCTCATCATGCACGCGGAGCATCTCGAAGCCGTCCACGGCGTCGGGCCGCACACGATAAGCGTGCCGCGTCTCAAGCGCGCCGACGACATCGACCCCGACGCGTTCGACAACGGCATCGACGACGAGACGTTTGCGAAGATAACGGCGTGCATACGCCTCGCTGTCCCGTACACGGGCATGATAATCTCGACGCGCGAGACGGAGGCGGTAAGGCAAAAGCTGCTTCGCCTCGGCATATCGCAGGTCAGCGGCGGCTCGCGCACGTCCGTCGGCGGCTACACGGAAGAAGAGCGTCCGCACGACACGGAGCAGTTCGACGTCTCCGACCAGCGCACGCTCGACGAGGTCGTCTGCTGGCTGATGGAGAACGGTCACATTCCGTCGTTCTGCACCGCCTGCTACCGCGAGGGACGCACCGGCGACCGCTTCATGAGCCTGTGCAAGTCGGGACAGATACTCAACTGCTGCCACCCGAACGCG
>CANQMJ010000170.1 GCA_947624945.1 uncultured Clostridia bacterium
AGAAAAAACTTTTTACAAAAAGTTTTTTCTCCCCCTGCAAAAAACCTAAAAATCAACAACTCTGCAGCAGCCGATGCCGACGGCGCCGCGTCCGACGTGACACGCTATCGAGAGCGAAAGCGGGTCGGCGGTCACGGCATGACCGGGGAATCGCTCCTCTATCTCGCCTACCCACTCGCGCGCCTCCTCGTCCGAGCACGTATACGCCGCCGCTATGCGGACTTCGTGACCCGCGAATCTGCCGTTCACGTCCGCTTCGAGCGCGTCCAACATCGTTTTTTTCGCCGCCTTCATGCCGCGCACCTTTGCAAACGCGTCGAGCTTGTCGCCCTGTATCTGCAAAACGGGCTTTATGCCGAGCACGGTGCCGAGCGCGGCGCCCGCCGCCGTCACGCGCCCGCCGCGACGCAGATATTTGAGCGTGTCGACGGTGATGTATATCGACGCCTCGAGCGCCTCGCGCATCATCACGCGCTCGACCTTGTCGACATTCGCACCTGCATTTATCATCGCGAGCGCGTCGTTTATCGCGAACCGCTGCGGCACCGATATGCGCTTGTTGTCAACGACGCGCACGTGCCCGCCGTAATCGGCGGCGAGCGCCTCCGCCGTCGCGCATGTGCCCGACAGCCCCGACGACATCGGAAAATGGAGCACGTCGTCGTGGTCCGCGAGCGCGCGGTCCCACACGTCCGTTATCGACGACGGCGACGGCTGCGACGTCGTCACGTCCGCATCGCGCTCGAGCGCGTCAAAGAAGTCGGCGCGCGTAAGGTCGACGCCCTCAAGGCACATCTTCCCGTCGATGTAGAACGGCATCGGCACGACGTATATGCCGAGCGCGTCAGCCTCCGCCTGTGAAATGCCGCTGTTGCTGTCGGTCACGACGGCTGTGCGCGCCATTAAAACTCCACCTTTCTGCTCACCGCGATAGCGACAGCGCCGCGTCCGATGTGGCACGATACGGACAGCGACAGCGGGTCCATGTGTATGTCGTAGCCGGGGAAACGCGCCTTTATCTGCTCGCGCCACGCTTCCGCCTCGTCCTGCGAGCACGTATGCGCCGCCGCCATGTGGACCTCGTGACCCGCGAACCGCTTTTCGAGGTCGGACGCTATCGCGTCCAGCATCACGTTCTTCGCCGTCTTCATGCCGCGCACCTTCGAAAACGCGTCCAGCTTTTCGCCCTGTATCTGCAAAACGGGCTTTATGCCGAGCACGGTGCCTATCGCGGCTCCCGCCGCCGTCACGCGTCCGCCCTTTTTGAGGTATTTGAGCGTGTCGACAGTGATGTATATCGACGACTCAAATTTTTCGCGCATTAGTATTTCGACTATCTTGTCGGCTGACAGTCCCGCGTTCGCCATTTCGAGCGCGTCGAGCACGGACTGACGCTGCGTTATCGAGATGCGCTGATTGTCGACGACGCGGACGCGTCCGTTGTAGTCGCGCGCCAGCATTTCCGCCGACTCGCACGAGCTCGACAGTCCCGACGACATCGGTATATGTATTATCTCGTCCGACGTGCGGAGCACCTCGTCCCACAGGTCGGTGACGGAGCCCGGCGACGGCTGCGACGTCGATATGTCGGCGTCGTCGTCGAGGCGCTCGTAAAACTGCGCCTGCGAAAGCGATATGTCCTCGTAGTAGAGCTCGCCGTTGATGTAGAACGGCATCGGCAGGACGCGCACGCCGAGCCGTTCACCCTCCGACTGCGTGATGCCGCTGTTGCTGTCGGTTATTACTGATATTTTATTCATTAGATATATGTTCTCCCCCGAAAATATCTATTGGGCACTATTATACAGTATGCGGCTTTGATATGCAAGAATGAATATGTAGAAATTCATTTTTTTGAAGCGAAATCTTTTGTGAAAAGTCGGCTTTTTATGCGCCGCAGTGAATAAAACGGGGCGGGGGAAAACTTTTTTTGCGAAAGCTTTTCCCCGCCGGAAATTCATGTTTGACTGTTTATTATCGTGCCGCCGCCGATGACGGTCTCGTTCGTTTCGATGTCGTACATCACGACCGCCTGCCCCGCAGTTATGGCGCGCTGCGGCTCGTCGAAGTCGACGCGTATGACGCCGCCGTCCTCGGGTGTGACTGTCGCGGGCGCGGCCGCGTGCTGATACCGTATCTTCGCATATACGCGCATAGGCGCGGTTATTTCTGCCACAGATATAAGATTGACATCGTTCGCCCACAGCGTCCGCGAATACAGTCCCGACTCGGGCGACAGCGTGACAGTGTTGTCCCCGACGTTTACCGCCGACACGTACATCGGCTGCGGGAACGACAGTCCGAGCCCGCGCCGCTGACCGACCGTATACCGTATAATTCCGTTATGTCGTCCGAGCACGTGCCCGTCGCCGTCGACGAAGTCGCCGGGCGGATACTTTTTCCCCGTCTGCGCCTCGATAAAGTTGGCGTAGTCGCCGTCCGTGACGAAGCATATGTCCTGACTGTCGTGCTTTTTCGCGTTGATGAACCCTTCGCGAAGTGCGATCTCCCGTACCTCATCCTTCGTCAGATCTCCGAGCGGGAATTTCGTGTGGGCGAGCTGATCCTGCGTCAGCGAATAGAGCACATACGTCTGATCCTTTTTCCTGTCGGCGGGACGCGACAGCGTCCACCGTCCCGTGCGCGCATCGAATCCGACGCGCGCATAGTGACCTGTCGCGACGTACGCGCACTCGGTCTCCCTCGCACGGCGGTGGAGCGTGTCGAATTTGAGGTATCTGTTGCAGTCGATGCAGGGATTAGGCGTGCTGCCGTGCTCGTAGGCGTCGATGAAGCGGTCGATGACGCACTCGCGGAAGCGGTCGGAGAAGTTGTAGACGAAGTGCGGTATGCCGAGGCGGCTGCACACTGTTTTTGCGTCCTCGATGTCGTCGAGCGAGCAGCACGCGTGGTCGCGGGGAATGCCTATGTCGTCGTTGTAGAACAGCTTCATCGTCGCGCCGACGCAGTCGAAGCCGTCGCGGACGAGCAGATACGCCGCCACCGACGAGTCGACGCCGCCGCTCATCGCGACGGTGACGCGGCGCGACGCGTCGACGGTATTATTCGCCATGACCGTATTCGTCGTCGAACGCGGTGTAGACAGGCTCGCAGTCCCTCATCGCGAGTATAGTCCGCCACAAAAGATCGTCGAGGCTCCAGCCGAGCATTTCGGCGCCGCGCTCAATGACTTCGCGCGAGCAGCCCGCCGCGAAGCTCTGCGTCTTGTACTTCTTTTTCAGCGATTTCAGCTCCATGTCGGACACGCTCCGCGACGGTCTCATCAGCGCCGCCGCGCCGATAAGACCCGTCAGCTCGTCGGTGGCAAACAGCACCTTCTCCATCTCATGCTCGGGCTTGATGTCGACGGTTATGCCGTAACCGTGGCTCGCGGTCGCATGTATGATGCGCTCGTCGACGCCGTGCTCGCGCATTATCTCTTGACTTTTTATGCAGTGCTCGTCCGGGTATAGCTCGAAATCGAGGTCGTGGAGCAGTCCCACGATGCCCCAGAACTCCTCCTCGTCGCCGTATCCGAGCTCGCGTGCGAAATATTTCATCACGCCCTCGACGGTCACCGCGTGATGCAGGTGAAAATGGTCTTTATTGTACTCCGTGAGCAGCGCCCACGCCTCGTCTCTCGTCATGGTGTAAAACCCCGTTTTCTAACGTTAGATATGTTATCTACAATTATATCCGCGATGCCGTGTTATGTCAATATCGGCGCGGGAAAGTTTTGCGCCTGCGGCGCAAAAGGCTATGTATTGTGCTGTCGTATACGGGCGTCGTGCCGTAGGCTTTCAAGTAAACCCTACGCGCACCGCGCTCGTGCGATGTTCGGCGCAACACGGCTGGACGCAGACACGACGTTTAGACGGCGAAATCGCCATGCCGCGAGGGAGCTGTTCGCAGGCTCCCCCGCTCAACCAGCACACATCTCCGCTCCCCGTAGCCGCTTCATCCCCTTGACTGCCTATATTATACCACATTTTTAGTGATTTGTCAAGTACTTTTCACAAATTTATGTATTATTTTTCGTGTAATCGCTCACCCGTATCCAAAAATATATCTCCGTTCACCGCGGCTCATTGTACAGTCTGCCTCCACCGGCAGCTACCTTTGTTTACCCAACGTGGTGACGTCTTTCACACCTTCGAACAGGTTTTTGACAAGGGGGACTTTCTCGCAAGAAAGAGCTCATCGGGGATGAGGACCTTTTCTTTACAAGAAAAGG
>CANQMJ010000171.1 GCA_947624945.1 uncultured Clostridia bacterium
GGGGGACTTTCTCGCAAGAAAGTCCCCCTTGTCGAACCCGAAAGAGGCTCCCGTGTGTTCGTCGATGTTATCGAGTCTGCGGCAAAACTCGTTTAGGGCGCAGACCGCGTCAACATATCGGCATAACAGCTCCCTCGCGGCGTGGCGATATCGCCGTCCAAACGTCGTGTCTGCGTCCAACCGTGTCGCGCCGTCAGCGCACGAGCGCGGTGCGCGAAGATGAAGCTGCGAAGCCGGTATCTCCTCACTACGTTCGGAGCTACGACACGTTTTCGCTTCGCGAAAAGTGTGGTGATGCTGGTTCGGCGGCGCATTCGCCTCTCGAAAATTGCGCCGCACGCAGCACAAAAAACACCCATCTTCAAAAAATCTTAAACTTCTTTCGAAAATCTTAAACTTCTTCAAAAAATCTTAAAACTTTATTTTGCCTTTACATATTGAAGCTCCGGCAAAAATGATGTATCATTAAATTATACAAATAATCGCCGCAGATAAGTCAAAATTTTTCGATTTCCTTTAAGGATTCGCCGAAAACCGCCATATAGAATATAGAGGTTATTTGCGGTCAATTCACACGTCACACAGGAGGATTTATGCAGCTTCAGATCAAAAACATCACCAAATCATACGGCAAAAACCGCGCTCTGTCGGACTTCACCGCGACGCTCGAACCCGGCATATACGCGCTGCTCGGTCCGAACGGCTCCGGCAAATCGACGCTGATGAACATTCTCACCGACAACTTGCCCGCCGACAGCGGCGAAATACTGTTCTCTGAAGGCAACGGCGAGCCGCGCGACGTGAAGAAAATGGGTGTCGAGTTCCGCGAAAAACTAGGCTTCATGCCGCAGTACCCGGGACTGTATCCGAACTTCACCGTCGAGCGCTTCATGTGGTACATGGCGACGCTCAAATGCATCGGCAAAAACGACGCGAAACGGCAGATAGACGAAATTCTCGCATCCGTCGAGCTCGACGATGCGCGCCGCAAGAAGATCGGCGCGCTGTCTGGCGGCATGAAGCAGCGTCTTGCGCTCGCACAGGCCGTGCTCGGCGAGCCGTCCATACTTATCCTCGACGAACCGACTGCGGGACTCGACCCGAAGCAGCGCATCGCCATACGCAATTATATCGCAAAGATTGCGCTGTCGAAGATAGTACTTATCGCGACGCACGTTGTGTCCGACATCGAATTCATCGCGCGCGACATCATCATGCTGAAAAAGGGCGTCATCGTCGACAACGCGCCGCCGCACGAATTGACGAAGAAGATCGAGGGCAAGGTGTGGATAACGCCGTGCGCGGAAAGCGAGGTCGTGGCTATGCAGGAGCACCACCGCGTTACGAACATCTACCGCGACGACGAAGCCGGCGGCGTCGACCTGCGCATTATCGCGGACGATGAGCCTACGCCGCAGTCGCGCAGCGCCGCGCCGACGCTCGAGGACTACTACCTTTACGTGTTCGGCGACGAAGCGGCGCAAAATCAATAAAATAGCAGAAAAATCAAGGAGGTCCACAATGAAAATCATATCATTAACGGTCGCGTTTGCGATGATACTGCTCACACTTTTCGGCTGCGCATCGACGCAGAAAAGAGTCGGCGCCGACAGCGGCGGCGATAACGATAAAACAAACGACAGCGTTTCCTCCGACAGCGGAGGGACAAGCGCCGACGACGATTACGACGCCTCGGGCGTATACTCGTCGCAGTTCCTGTGCAAAAATATCGCCTACTACAACGTAAGCGGCGCTCACCTGATGTACTCGCTTTTATCCGAGGACGAGAAGTCATATTACGCGTGCATCGACCCGTTCTGCGAACACAATGATGCAAATTGCGCGGGGTATTTGCCTACCGTCTCGTATATGCTCACCGTTCCGCGGGAGTCCGGCATGCCGCTTGTCTACATGTTTGGCGGCAGATATATTTACGAGTACGTGGATGGAGAATATATAGAGCACTCACCGGAATATTATCAACTTTCTCAGGTCGTGGTATTTGACCCGGAAACGGGGGAAAAGCGCACAGTGGCAGAGACGGATTTCACAAATGTGCAAGGCGCGTGGTATTATGAGGGAAAGATATTCTTTTCCTATGAGAGCCTTATTAACGGGGCGGCGATAGGAGTCGGCGTCATCGACACCGAGACCGGGAAGTACACGGCTATAACGTCCCACGGCGACCCGTTTGCGACGGGCGCGGGAATATGGGACGGCAGATTTTACTATATCAATGACCGCGGGGAGATATACAGCTGCGACGTCGACGACGTAAACGACAAGAGAAAAGAATACGATATCGGCGTACAGGAAAGACACACGGATCGATTCACGATGCGCGCGTATGCGGACTGCGGCATGTTGTACTTTGAACGTGACTGCATCATACCGCAGGAGGCACAGGAATCGCTTATATACGATCTTATAACGACGTCGAACGTATACGCGGTGGATCTTAACGACAAGGATGCCGGAGAAACGCTCGTCGCCGAAAATGTGCTCGATTTCAAGCCGTATAACGGCGACCTCTACTACAACGTCCTTAACTATGTCCCCGGTCACGATGTCGGCTGTGCCGACAGATTTACGCGCGTCACGTCGAGCTCCGACGGCGGTACACTGTACCGCTATGACCATAAAACAAAGACGTCGGATACATGTTACACCGACTGCGGCACGAGCATATACGAAATATATGACATAGACGGCGAGCATATGCTCTTTTGGGGAACACAGTATAGAGACGTCGAGAACTACAACACCCACAACGCGTTCAACACAAGATATTTCCACAACTATATGTGCTCGGTCGACCTCGACACAGGCGATTGGCACGTGCTGTGCAATACGTACACTGATCCGCAGATTGAACTTGAACCGTGAATATCCGGCCCCGAATGAATCCTAAGGAGGTGTCATGAAGCTGATACTGTACGAGCTGCGCAAGCTGTGCGGGATGAAATTTCTGTGGCTCTTGCTTGCGCTGATGACGGTCTTATGCTGTGCGCTGTTCTACTTCGAGACGGGCGCGCGTCAGTATAACAGCGAATACGCGGACTTCTCCGAACGCGTCCTCGACGATTACAAAGTCGACCCGTCGCGCTTCGAGGCTGCGCGCGAAGCGTATGAAAAGTACGAAGATGAGTATAACGCGCGTGTCGCGGAATTCTTCGAGACGAACAAAAACGCTGTCTTTGATGATAATTACCACGAGCTGCTCAAGGCGTACACCGCCGATATCGTTTACGAGGACACGCTCGGCTACGACGTGTACGACGACCGCACCGACAAAGACGCGCTCGACGTGATAAGTATGGCAGAGGGGCAGAGCGAGCGTTTCCTCACCGACGCGAACAATATCATCAACGTCGCCGAGGGCGTGCTCAGGCGTTACGCCGCGATAGGCGCCGACGACGCGCCCGTCTGCGAGTACGAGCGCCACTTCATCGAGGTCTACGAGAACATGCGCGACAATGTCACGGTCCCGATGTCGGTGACGCGCGGGTGGGACAGATTCTTCGCCTACGACCGCGTGACGATCTTCATCTGCGTCTACCTTATCCTCGCGTCAGGCGTGCTGTTCTTGCACGAACGCACGTCGGGCACGCTGCCGATAGTGCGCACGACGAGGCGTGGACGCGCCGCGACCGCCGCCGCGAAGATGATATCGACGCTGCTGTTGGCTGTTATCGCATCGGTCATATTCTCGCTCGGCGTGCTTGTCACATGCGCGTTTTCGTTCGGACTCTCCGACGCGTCGCTGCCGATACAGTCGATAATAACGCACGCGTCGTGCCCGTACACGGTGAGTATCGCGCAGTACGCGCTCATGATGCTCGGCGTGCGCGCCGTAGCCGCCGTGATGTTCGCCGCCGTCGTCGCGCTCGCATCGTCGCTGTCGTTCTCACCCGTCGTGACATATGTGACCGGCGCGGTGTTCATGCTCGCGAACGTCGTCGTCAACTTCTTTATCACGAGCTCGGACTGGCTTCTCGTCAACTTAATATCGGTCATGACGGCGAACGGTCCGCTTCAAAAGTACACGGAGGTCATATCGTTCGGTCACTACCGCAGCACTGTGTCGACGTTCCTCGTCATTTATACTGTAATAGCGATCGCATCGTCGGTCGCAGCAATTCTTTGCGGCGGCAGACGGAGCGCGATACCGGCAGCGTCGGGACGTCTCGGCGCGCTGTCGCATAAGGTCGCATCAAAGCTTTCATCGCT
>CANQMJ010000172.1 GCA_947624945.1 uncultured Clostridia bacterium
TCCGCCCCGTGCCCCGCGCGGGAGGAATCTTGTAAGAGTCCCCCGCGGTCCCCGAGAACTTTTACGGACTTTGGTTCTGTCTCTCGTTCGGGACTCACCTGCGGTGCTTCACACCGCGCTTTGCATGGCGGCTCGTTTTGATTTGAATTGACGGGCAGATATGGGACTCTGCCCCATACCCCGCGCGGGCCGGCTCTTGTAAGAGCCCCCCGCGGCCCCGAGAACTTTTACAGAAACGGAGGTTTACATGGCATTTCGCATAACTGTGCTGATCATTTCCGAGATACTTCCTTTATTCGTGCTTCTGTGCGGGTTACGGTTCCGTCGCGGCGTGCCGTACAATGTGTTGACCATCATTTCGTACCGCACCGAAAAGTCGATGAGATCGCGCGCGAGCTGGGATTTTGCGCATGATCTGTGCGGAAGGATCTGGGTCGTGCTCGGTGCCGTGACCGCAGCAGTCGCTGCGGCGGCAGTAACGTCCGCGTCGTTTTTCGCCGATGCCGCGGTCGGATATACGGCTGCGGCCGTAACGGTGTCGGAGCTTGCGGCGATAATAATATCCGCCGCCTGTGTCGAGCGTGCGCTCGGACGCGCGTTTGACAAAAACGGACGCAGAACATAGCATCATATCCGTCATTTTCCCACGCTCCCGAACGCGTATAAAGCGCGCTCGGGAGCGCTTTTTTGTCGCACCGTGACTTTCGTGCGATAAAATCATGAACGCCGCATCATTTCTCGCGCGTACTCGATATTCCCCATACGGGAAATCACACGCGCGCGACATTTCCTCCCCGCACCCGCCACAGGGCGCGAAAACATCGTCTTTGCCGACGCGTCCGTTTCGCCAAACGGCGCGCGTGTGGCGGTGTATTATCGTTTACGTCAGATAAGATAACTTCCGACGGAGGAAATGAAAAACAAATGAACAACGAAAAGAACACAGTCGTAAAAAGCGCCGCCGACCGCGTCCGCGCCTTAGTCGACGACGTCCGTGAAAACGTCGTCGGGACGTTTATTCGCGAGCGCGGAAACGGCATACCGCGCGCGCTTCTCGCCGTGCTGCCCGAAGCGCTCCGCATATCAAAGCCGATACTCCATCTGCTCGCCGCCTTCATGCTCGCCGGCACGCCGATAACGCTCGGGGTGCGCCCGTTCGGGCTCGCGTTTTTCTCGTCGTGCGGGAGCACGCTCCCGTTCGCGTACGCGGGAGCCGTGCTGCGCACCGTTATCGGCGGACGCGACGACTTATGGATAACGCTTCTCTCCTACACGCTCCTTTTCGCGCTCCGTATCCTTGTCGGCATACTGTCCGACGAAAACGGCGTGCGCCGCACGCTCGAGGACTCGATCCGCATACGCATGGCAGTCTCTGTCATCGGCGCGCTCGCCGTCGGCGCATACACCGCGATCGCGGACTCGTTTTCGCTCGCCTCCCTTGGCGCGTTCGCCCTCTACTGCACCTCGACCCCCGCGCTCACATTCCTATATCACGGCGTCATGTCGCCGGGATCTGACGATGTCACGTCCGTTTACCGCGAAGCGGGCGCGGGAGCGATCGCCGTATCGGTCATATTTTCGCTTCGCGGCATCGCGCCGTTCTCGGTAGATCTGTCCGTGCTCGCATCGTTTATCCTGACGCAGTTTGTGACCGTGAAGCGCGGGACCGTCAAGGGCATCGTGCTCGGACTGTTCTGCGGGCTGTCGCTGCCGGTAGCGCTCGTGCCGATATACGCCCTCTCCGCGTTCGCCGCCGGCGTCCTATGCCGTGCGTCGCGCTATATCGCCGTATCCGCCGCCGTCATGGCGTCGCTTTCGTGGACCGTGTACGCGGGCGGCTACGCGTCGGCGCTCACATATTCGCCCGAACTCATAATAAGCGGCGTCGCGGTCTCGACCGCATATGCGTTCGGACTCGTAACGCTCCCCGCGTCACGTCGCGCCGACGACGCGCTGCCGCACGAGGCGCTTCTCGCCGCCGAAAAGTCGCGCACGGTCGCAACGGACGCGCAGATCGAGGCCGAAGCGAACGCGTTCTCCGGCATGTCCGATATGCTGTTCAGGCTGTCCGACAAGCTGCGCCGCCCGAGTCTTTACGACATACGCGAGGCGTGCGACGATGCGATATCGTCGTTTTGCCGTCACTGCCGCCGCCGTGACGGCTGCTGGGTCGAGCACGACGCCGAGATGTCGGACGCAGTGTCAAAGATCGCATCGACGCTGCACGAGCGCGGCGCGCTCGGACGCGGCGACGTCCCGGACGCGTTTTCCATGTACTGCTCGCAGCCCGACCGCGTCGCCGACAGGCTGACGCTCGGATATGCGCGCCTGCTCGAAAACCTCATCGACCGCGACAAGACCGAGGTGATGGCGTTCGATTACAGCGCGATGTCCGCCGTTCTGCGCGACGTGATAACGCAGCGCGGCGGCGAATACGACGTGAACTCCGCGCTTTCGGCGAGAATGACGTCGCTTTTGTCCGAAAACAGGATCGCGGCGCGGCGCGTATGCGTGTTCGGCGAGCGAAAGCGCACCGTATACATATCCGACATAAGACTGTCGGGACTGCACGTCGGCGGCGACGATTTGCGGCGGCTCGCGATGCGCGCCTGCGGCGGCGAATTCTCGCCTCCCACGTTCGAGCTGTCGGGGCCGTACGTCAACGCGACGCTCACGAGCGTGCCGTCGATGTCCGTCAGCTATGAGCGCGCGCAGTCGAAGAAGGACGAGAGCAATCAAAACGGCGACGTCGCGTCGGGGTTTTCATGCCGCGACGACAGATGGTGCGCCGTCCTCAGCGACGGCATGGGCAGCGGACGCGAGGCGGCGCTCACGTCGGGAATATGCGCGCTCTTCATCGAAAAAATGATGTCGGCGGGCAACACCGCCGCGGTGACGCTGAAAATGCTCAACTGTCTCTTGCGCGCGAAGCGGTCCGAATGCTCCGCGACCGTCGACCTGTTCGATCTCGACCTTCTCTCCGGCAAGGCGCGATTTATCAAAAGCGGCGCGGCGCCGTCATACGTCGTGCGCGGCAGCAGCGTTTATAAAATCAGCTCGAAAACTATCCCCGTCGGCATCGTCCGCACGCTCGACGCCGAGGAAACGACGATCACACTCTACGAGGGCGACATCGTCGTGCTCGTCTCCGACGGCATCACGCGCGCCGAAGACGACTGCGCGTGGCTGTATTCACTGCTCGCCTCGTGCTCATCGTCTCCGATACGCGACACCGCCGACGCAATACTCCGCGAATCGGCGCGCCGTCACGGACGCGACGACGACGCGACCGTATGCATAATGCGCGTCACGCCTCCGTCTCCCGCGCCGATGTGTTGAATATGTGTATGATGCCCGCGTCGTTCAGCTCGACCGCGAGCGCGAGCGTGATCGGCACGGCGAAAAGGCCCGTCACGCCGAACAGCGTCACGCCGACGAACATCGAAAACAGCGCCGCGAGCGGGTGGAGCCCGACCTGTCCGCCCACTATCCTCGGCTCCGCTATGTTGCGAACGACGAATATCACCGCATACGACAGAATAAGTCCTGCCGCCGTGCCGTATCTGCCGCCAACGGCCTCGGCCGCCGCCCACGGCAAAAGTACAGTTCCCGTCCCCACGACGGGCAGTATATCGAATACCGCGATTGCGAGCGCGAGTGGTACCGCGCCGCGAACGCGCAAAATCAGAAACGAAACGGTCAGTTCGGCAAACGTCATCGCCAAAATTATCGCGTACGAGCGCAGATATTTTACGATGATACCGCCGACGGCGCGCTTGACGGCGGCGAGCTTTTCGTATATCCGCTCGCCCGTCTGCGCTCTCACAAAGCCCGCGATCACCTCCCTGTCCGATGTGAAATAAAACGTCGCCGCGGCGAAGAACACGAGCTTGACCGCGAACGACGGCACCGCCATCGCGACGCCCGACGCGTATGACAGCACCCTCTGCGACAGCGCCGACACAGCGCTCCCCGCGTACGACAGAAGCTGACCCGACAACTCGCCCCATATCCCGTCGCCGTGGCGCTCGATGAAATCGCGCGCGTCGCGCAGCATCGGCTCGACAGTCGACGCGTAAAACTGCGGCAGCTTCGCCACCTGCGCACGAACGAGCGA
>CANQMJ010000173.1 GCA_947624945.1 uncultured Clostridia bacterium
CCTGCTCGCATCGCTCACGTTTTGCGCCGCGTCGTGCTCGCACGATACCGCCGACCCCGCCGACCCCGCCGACCCCTCCTACACTGCCGACGACACAGATACCGGCACGGAGGATGCAGCCGAAACAGAGCCGACGCTCACAAAAGAAGAAGCGCGCGCCATCTTCAAAGAGATCACCACGCCGACACAGAAGGACGCGTTCATACTGAACGACGATTACTATTATACGAATCGCGAGTTGGGACGCACCGTAGATTTTTACGCCAAAAAAGTTGATGATGAACGTCACAGTCTGACATATATGTCCGATCTTGACGGTGAGAATGAAACTGTCGCATGCTTCAAAGAGGGCTGCGCCCATAACGATATGACGTGTCCCGCATATACCCAGTACGCTTGGCTTATCGTTCAGCCGGAGGGCAGCGACGAGATCGTTGCGTACACCGTCCAAAATTTCAAAAATCAGTCGTCCAACATAGGCAGCATCAACGTAAATCCAGGGATCGACGCATGCCTTTTCGAGTATAACATCACAAAAGGCATAAGACGCTGCATCAGCACTGATATTTTAACAAGCGATCAGGTCGACGCATACTGCAACGGATTTATTTACAGCAACCCGGCTGATTCGACAGCTCATTTCAGCGACGACGGAATGGAGTATACGGTCACATATACCATGAAATATCTCAAGTGTATAAATACGGCGACGTGCGAGACAAGGATACTCGAGGAAAACGGGGAGCCGCTGCATGTGTTTATGCTCGGCATGTATGAGGGCAGAGTTTACTCTATCGACGATTCCGGCAATCTGTACTCGTGCGCGCCCGACCTTTCAGAATACGAGTTTGTGCGCTGCATAGACGAGGAATATACTTTCCCGGTCGGTCCGCGTAATGTGGGTCACGGATATATCAGAGACAATATCCTTTTGCTGCTGATAAAGGACCATTCCGTTCCCCTCGAAGATGTGTCTGCTGGTGACTATGACCTTTACCGTATCGATCTTTCTGACGGCGAAAGCGAGCCGGAGCTTGTAAAAAACACGTAAACTATATGTCCGTTGTTTACGAACATATTTATTATGCATCGACCGATTTCACGGAGTGGTATGAATACTATCCGGAGGTGAACGAGTCTGTTCTGCTGCCGGAAGAACCGATCATAGGATAATAAGAGGCAACGCTAAAATAAACTTAACGGAGGATTACGAAATTTTATGAAACGGTTGTTTATACTTTTTCTTGCGGCGTTCCTTATGCTGCCTTTACCGTCGTGCGCAAAAAAGGAAACGCATTACAAAGAATGGTCGTACAATTTCTCCGGCAGCGGCGTCATTTATTATCAGGGGAAAAGGTGTTACCTTACATATTCGCTCATCGACGAGCCCGAAACGATGAATTACGCCTGCATAGACCCGATGTGCAGCCACGATGAAAATACGTGCACCGCACACTTTCCGGATGTTGAAAAAACTCTCGTCGTCGAGCGCGAGGGCACGCTCCCGCTCGTATACGTGTTCGGACAATGTAATATGTACACGTACGTCGACGGCATGTATACCGTCGATCCCGGTCTCAGGTATACAAAGCAGGTCACGGAGTACGATACGGCGACCGGTCAGCAGCGTATCGTCGCGTATATTGACGAAATGGTAAACGTGCAAAAAGTCTTATATCTTGACGGCGTGATATATATGTCCGGCGACAGCGAGCATCCTCTCTATGACCGTATCATCTCGGTCAATACGGAAACGGGCGAGTCTGCCGTTATGGAATATGACGACGACGTGAGCCTTTACGGGGAATTCGGCGGCAGGATATGGAGCATGACGTCAAGAGGCGCGGTCCTCAGCTGCGCGCCCGACTTTTCAGACGTGAGACAGGAATACGACATAGGCGTGACGGTCCCGCGCACTTCCGATCCGACCGTTTCGGGCTGTGTCAGCGGGAATATGCTTTATTTTGAAAGAGATCCCGAAAGACGGCTGCAAGTCGCTTCATGGCTCAGCACTGCCGACATATATGCCGTCGACCTTGACGATATCTCCTCCGGCGAGCGCCTTATCGCCGAAGATGTCATAGCATGGGGCGAGCATGACGGCGATCTGTACTATAACGTATACGCGGGCGACCCCGACCCCGACGCCCCGACTCAGTTTTATCCGTTCGACAGCGGCGACTTATATATGTATGATCATGATAGCATGGCGTCGTCGCTCATAGTTTCCGACTGCGGCGCAGACATCAACGCGATCGCAGACGTTTCCGACGAATACATATTGTTCACCGGCACATATTACGGCGGCTCTTACCACGGCGACCTTGTCCCCGAGGACGGCGACGTAGTGTTTGCATACGCCATTCTCAACATCGAAACCGGCGAATGGAGGATCGTAAGTAAGTCGCTGTTCTGACAGCGCAGAGTCTATCACGAAAGGAAACCGAAAAAATGAAGTACGTAACATCAAAACATCTCATCAGAATATTGTGTATAGCTGCGTCAGTCTTGCTGCTGTCATCGCTGACGCTTTCGGGCTGCTCGCAAAAGACGGACACGCCGTCAACCGTCATACATGCGAACACGTTCGCGTCGCTCGTTGACGGCGTCGTATACCACAAGGGCTTTCTTCCGACATGGAACCCGGATGGCAACATTTACAGCAGCACCCCTAACACATTGTGCACGACGATATTGAACGAGCCGGGCGAGTGGTCGTACCTTTGCCCAAAACCCGACTGCCTCCACGAAGATGTGATGGGCATGACGTGTTCGACTTACATCGCATGCCCGTCGACATATATATCAAAAAGGGACCGTATATTGACGGTCGTCCCCGAGGGACATTTGCTGCCCGTCATATACAATTTCTCAGGCAACGGCACTCTCAGAATGACAGTCTATGACGCCGAAACGGGCGAAGGTTTCAAAAAGACATTCCCTTACAAATACCTGGATGAAGCCATCTATTGCAACGGCAGAATATACATGGGCATATCGGACTGGGGCTTCGCACGGGTCATATATTACGATATTGAAGAGAAAAAGACGGTCGAGCTCGATACGGGCGACATCATGACTAATACCGGGCTGTGCGGCATATGGAACGACCGCGTGTACTTTATCGACAGCAGCTTCAGGATAAACAGCTGCGCGCTCGACTTCACCGACATACGCGAGGAGTACGACTGCGGAGTCTCCGCTCTGTATGATAACGACTACTATCTCAACGCCGCGGTCGACGATGGCATGCTGTACATAATGCGCGACGAGACAGGAAACGAACTTGACTACGAATATATCAATTACGGCACCGTCTGTGCGGTAGACCTGAACGACAAGGACGCGGGCGAGACGATCGTCGCGGAAAAGGTCATCGACTTCATAGCGCGCGGCGGCGACCTCTACTACAACACATGGGACTATCATGAGTCGGAGCCGCTCAACGAATTCCACACGCCCGTTTTGTTTGACGGCGGAAATGTGTACAGATTCGACGCAGAGTCGAAAACGTCGGAGACTGTCATTGAGAACAGCGACATGTCGGTCAGATATTTCTATGATGTGAAGGACGGAGTCATACTTTTCTGCGGCGAAGACGCAAAGATGCCGTTTCCGAACGGTCTCACAAATCCGTACCGCTATCCCGTGTGCGCATACCGTCTCGATACAAAATCGCTCGACAAGATCTATGCCGTAAATGTTACGACAGGAGGTCACAACAAGGAATTTTACGGTGATGAGTCTGTCATAGCCGACGGCTGGGTAAAGCCGTGACGGGACGATGCCATGTGTCGCAGGTTTTCCCCGCTAAACCTGCACACACAGCGGCTCGCCGCGACCGCTTCATCGCTTAACTGCCTATATTATACCACAAAAATTGCGATTTGTCAAGTGCTTTTCACAAATTAATGTATTATTTTTTACTTTTCGCGTCACCGAGAGCCTTTATCTAAACATACATCTCCGCTCACACGCGGTTCATTGTACAGTCTGTTCCCACCGGCAGCTATCTTTTCTTACCTGACGTGGTGACGTCTTTCACACCAACAAATTGGTTTTTGACAAGGGGGACTTTCTCGCAAGAAAGTCCCCCTT
>CANQMJ010000174.1 GCA_947624945.1 uncultured Clostridia bacterium
GGAGGTCGAAATACTCAATACGCGCATGTACCCGCACATGAAGGGCCTTTTGTGGGCTCCCGAGTTCCACATCATCGACGGCAAGCTCTACATTTTCCATGCCGCGACTCCCGACGGTTTCCCGAACGAGCAGTCGCACGTCATGGCGCTTCGCGAGGGCGGCAATCCGACGATACCCTCCGACTGGGAACCGTCGCGCCGCGTCGTGAAAAGCGACGGCGAGCCGCTGTTCACGCTCGGCATAACGCTCGATATGACCGTGTTCGAGGAAGGCGGACGTTACTACGCCGTGTGGTCGCAGCGCCGCTACGACCCCGTCGACTACGGCGCGTGGCTCTATATCGCGGAGCTGTCGCGGGAGGAGCCGTGGCGCATTTTGACCGAGCCGGTCGCGATATCACGTCCCGACTACGGCTGGGCGAACAATCACACGTTCGTCGACGAGGGACCGTACGCGCTCATCACGGACGAAAAGATATACCTAACTTTCTCGTCCGCCGCAGTCGACAGCACATATGTCGTGGGACTTCTCACCGCCGAGCACAGCGCAGACCTTCTCGACCCCGCGTCGTGGAAGAAGTGCGGGTACCCGATAATGTCGTCCGCATGCGTGCGCGGCGAGTACGGGACGGGGCACAACTCCTACGTCAGGGACGAATACGGCGACATCTGGAACGTGTACCACGGCAGACCGGGCATACACGCGCCGCGCTCGTCGGGACTTCGCCGCGTACACTTCGACATCGACGGCGCGCCGCGTCTCGACCTCGTCGAGGACATGGACGTCGATCCTGATCTCGCGTCGTTTGAGATGCGCGTCGTCGTGCGGTGAAGGGAAGAGCAGACAAAGTAAAAAACAGCGCCCCGAGGCGCTGTTTTTTAGTCAGATATTGTTTTGTAAAGTATCGCTTACTCCGCAGCATCAGTATCCGTCGACGCGTCTGCGGTGCTTGCAGCCGTGCCGGCCGTCGTCTCGTCGGGAGCGGACGTGTCGCTGTCAGCCGCCGTATCGGTAGCCGTGAGCTGCGCGAGATATTCATTCGCGAGCGCGTCGAAGTCGGTCTGATCCTGTATGATGTATACGACGAGCACGATGACGACGAAGATGATCGCCACGACGGTCGTGATCTTCGAGAGCTTCTTCTCTATAGTGCCGCCCTTCTGCTTGCCGAAGAACGTCTCCGCGCCGCCCGCTATCGCGCCGGACAGACCGTGAGACTTGCCGTTCTGCATAAGCACCGCGACGATAAGGAAGAGCGCGATGAGCAGAAGTATTATTCCGAGAACTATCATTGCTGTTGTCATGATTATGTTATTCCTCCGAAAAAAACGTATAAGACATAAGGCGCCGCTTGCGCGCGCGATGATATTCTACCACGGTTTATTTGAAAATGCAATACTAAATTTGCATTTTCACGCGCTTTTTTTCAATATTCACGCATTTTTGCCCCACCGTGCACGCGATTTACGCCTCCGGCTTTATTCCTCGCAGTCCATGCAGATGCGCTCTGAGACGAGCGGTCTTATGACGGACGCCACCGCCATGTGGTCGGGATTCGATTTGTATGCGATATACGATGCCTCGTCTTCAAATACGGAGTCGAGCATCAGATCGCACGTCGACGTCGCTAGCGGGCGCGTATAGAGCTTCATCGAGACGAGTCCCGGGACTACCTCGGGCAGGCGGGCAAATCCCTCCTCGCACAGCGCGATCTTTTTCATCATATCCTCCTCGTCGTGGTCGCGGCGAAGACGCCATAAGATCACATGCCTTACCATTTTTCGATACCTTGCGTCCCATGGACGCTCCTTTCGGGTTTATACTTCTATTATTATCGGCATTATTATCGGGCGGCGCTTCACGCGCTTCGACACGAACTTCGACATCGCGTCGCGCACCTCGGTCTTGATGTCCGATATTTCGCTTTTATAGTTGAGAACAGCTTTTTCGAGTGCGTCGCGCGCGACGTCTCTCATCTCGTCCATCAGCTCCTCCGACTCCTTGACGTAGATGAAGCCGCGCGTATATATCTCGGGCGGCGTCACGACGTCGTGAGCGAGCATGTCGACGGCGGCGGACACGACGATAAGTCCGTCCTGCGAGAGCAGTATGCGGTCGCGGAGCACGACCGAGCCGACGTCGCCGATGCCGGTGCCGTCCACCATCAGCTTGCCCCACGGGATCGCGCCGTTCCAGCGCGCGCCCGTTTTGTCTATTTCGAGCACCTTGCCGTTCTCCGGCACGAAGATGTTCTCCGACGCCTCGCCCATGAACATCGCGAGCTTGCGGTGCTCCATTAAGTGACGGCGCTCGCCGTGTATGGGCATAAAGTACTTCGGCTTCGTCAGCGCGTGCATGAATTTGAGATCCTCCTGGCACGCGTGGCCGGAGACGTGTATCTGCGTCGACGAATCGTTGTAGACCTCGGCACCGCAGCGGTAGAGCTCGTTTATCGTCTTGCCGACGAGCTTTTCGTTGCCCGGTATCGCGTTCGCGGAGATGACGACGATGTCGTTTTTGCCGACGGTGACGCTCTGATGGTCGCCGAACGCCATGCGCGACAGCGCCGACATCGGCTCGCCCTGCGAGCCTGTCGTGATTATCGTTATCCTGCTGTCGGGGTACTTTTTAATGTCGTTTATATCGATTATGGCCCCCTTCGGGAAGTCCATATATCCGAGGCGCTCCGCCGCGCCGACGACGGTCAGCATGCTGCGTCCCGTTATCGCGACTTTTCTGCCGTGGCGTATGCTGCAGTCGATGACCTGCTGCACGCGGTGTACGTTCGACGAGAACGTCGCGACTATGACGCGCTGCATCGTGTGCGAGGCGAAGATGTGGTCGAACGACGTTCCGACCGTCCGCTCCGACGGCGTATAGCCGGGGAGCTCCGCGTTCGTGGAGTCGCACATCAGAAGAAGCACGCCCTCCGCTCCTATCTCGGCGAGACGTTTTACGTCCATGACCTCGCCGTCTATCGGCGAGAGGTCGAATTTGAAGTCGCCGGTGTGGATAATATAGCCGAGCGGCGTCTTTATCGCGAGCGCGCACGCGTCCGCGATGCTGTGGTTCACGCGAATGAATTCGACGGTGAGCTCGCCCGCCTTTATGACGTCGCCGGCGGCGACGCAGTTGAGCTCGGGTTTATAGTCGAATTTATGCTCCGCGAGCTTGCTCTCGAGTATGCCGAGCGTCAGACGCGTGCCGTAGACGGGCACGTGCAGCGTGCGGAGCACGTAGGGGAGCGCGCCGATGTGGTCCTCGTGACCGTGTGTGATAAATATGCCGCGCACCCTGTCGGCGTTTTTTTCAAGGTACGTGATGTCGGGGATGACGAGGTCGACGCCGGGCATATCCTCGTCGGGGAACCCGAGCCCGCAGTCGACGACGATGATGTCGGACTCATATTCGATAACGTAGAGATTCTTTCCGATCTCGTCGATGCCGCCGAGGGCGGCGACCTTTACCTTGCCAAGCTGTGTTTTTTTCTTTCTTGCCATAGATTTCCTTTCGTTTTTATTGCCGCGCTCACGCGGAAAAAAGAGGACAGCATCGCTTCCTCTGTTAATTTTTTCATATATTGATAAATATATGTATAACAGGCGCAGACGTGCGCCTTAAAGCCGTGGTAGAAAAGGCAAATTCTGTGTTATGATAACATAAAAGGAAACGTTTGTCAAGAGGTATGAGGGGCAAAATTGCAAATTTTGTGATATGCGCCGAGAAGCGGAACCGCCGTCGTCCAAGCTTCACCACACTTTTCGCGAAGCGGAAAGTGTAAGACGGCTTCGAGTGTAACGAGAAGACGTTACACACACATTTTCGCGAAGCGAAAACGTGTCGCAGGTCGTAGCGTTAGCTGCGAACTGCCGCTCACCGCGGTTCATCGTGCAGTCTGCACCCACCGGCAGCTACCTTTGCACATCTGACGTGGTGACGTCTTTCACACAGACAAACCGGTTTTTGACAAGGGGGACTTTCTCGCAAGAAAGTCCCCCTTGTCGAACCCGAAAGAGGCTCCCGTGTGTTCGTCG
>CANQMJ010000175.1 GCA_947624945.1 uncultured Clostridia bacterium
TGTACGGGCACGAATTCCTCGTCTGCCCCGCAACGACGCCCGAGAGCGAAAACGGCGGCACGGTTGAGGTATATCTGCCGCGCGGCGGCTGGTATGATTTTTACACGGAGCAGTTCTATGAGGGCGGACGCAATATCAAAGTCGCGGCTCCCATTGACCGCATACCGCTTTTCGTCCGCGCGGGCAGCATTGTCCCGACCGTCGGGGTGATGCAGTACGTGGACGAGGTGAAAAACGCTCCGTACGAGGTCGTGATATACGGCGGTGCGGACGGAGAATTCACGCTCTACGACGACAGCGGCGACGGATACGAGTACGAGAACGGCGAATACGCCATGACGCATATCTGCTATAACGACGCGGACGGCACAGTAACGGAATCACTTACGGGCAAGCCGCAGTACCGGCACACGGTCACGTTCCGTATCGTAAAATAAAACTTTTGTAAGCATGACTGAACGTAACGTCAGTACGGAGAAAAAATGATAAAAATACTTTTCGTCTGCCACGGAAACATATGCCGGTCGCCGATGGCGGAATTTGTGATGAAGGACCTTGTCAAGAAGCGCGGCGTCGACGGCGAGTTTTACATAGAATCGGCAGCCACGACCGACGAGGAGATCGGCAACGATATCCATAACGGCACGCGCAAAAAGCTGCGCGAGGTCGGCGTTCCGTTTGAAAAGCGCCGTGCGCGGCAAATGGTGCGCGCCGACTATGACAGGTTCGACTATCTCATCGGCATGGACAAGTACAACGTCGCGGACATGAAGTACATCTCCGGCGGCGACCCCGAGAACAAAATTCATTTTCTTCTCGATTTCACTTACCGACGCAGCGAAAGCGTCGCCGATCCGTGGTACACGGGCGACTTCGACGAGGCATACTCCGACATTGTCTTCGGGTGCCGGGGACTGCTTGACAGTATTTTATCGCATTAAAACATGATGTGCGTTTCAAATGCGGCATATTTGCCGACATTATGCCGACGTGGATGACCACGTGTGCCATAGAACAAAGCAGTCCCCCGAGAGCGCCGCTCCCGGGGGACTGCTTATAAAAGAATCATAATTCTGCTGTTTCTGCGAAAAGATCGCATCGCCGCACCGATTCGTCTTTTACTCCGCTATTCTAAACTCGCCGTTTTCGTACACGATGTCAAATCCGCATGCGCGCTCCGCTTCAAACTCGACACCGTTCGGCAGCGCGACTCTCACGTGCCCGCCCGAATGAGCCGTGAACCGCGCGCGCGTCACGTTGCCGTTCTGCCATTCCGCGTCGACAGTGACGTTGCCGCGCGCTCGCAGTCCCGTAAACGACCCTGTCGCCCACGACTTCGGCAGCGCGGGCAGGAGCGTGACCTTTCCGTCATGGCTCTGGAGCAGCATTTCGGCGATGCCCGCGGCGCCGCCGAAATTGCCGTCTATCTGGAACGGCGGGTGCCTGTCGAGCATATTCGTGTATGTCGACCGCGTGAGGAGCGCCGACACGTTCTCGCCCGCTTTCTCTCCGTCGCGCAGACGCGCCCACATATTGATTATCCACGCGCGGCTCCAACCGGTGTGACCGCCGCCATTGGCGAGACGGCGTTCGAGCGTGACGCGCGCGGCGCGCATGAGCTCGGGCGTCGACGTGAAGCTGAACTGCGACGACGGGTACAGCCCGTACAGGTGCGAGATGTGGCGGTGCCCCGGCTCAGTCTCTTCGTAGTCCTCGCTCCATTCCATTATCTGCCCGTAGCGCCCGATCGAGGGCTTCGGCAGCTTCGGCAGCATGTCTGAGAGCGTCGACGTCAGCTCATCCTCTATGCCGAGCAGCGACGCGGCGCGTATGCAGTCCTCGAAGATGTCGCGTATTATCATCGAATCCATCGTCGGACCGACGCACATCTGTCCGACCTCGCCCGACTGGTGGCGGTACGAGTTCTCGGGCGAGATGGACGGTCCCGACAAGAGCTTCCCGTCATGCTCAAAGAGATACCCGGTGAAGAATCGGCATGCCCCGCGCAGTATCGGATAATATTCGCGCAGAAAATCAACGTCGAGCGTGAAGTCGTAGTGCGTCATTATATGTGTGCAGAGCCACGCCGCGCCGAGCGGCCATATCGTCGCCGACATGCAGTAGTCCTGCGGCGCGCAGTCGCCGAAAATGTCAGTGTTATGGTGCGCGACGAATCCGTCGAGCCCGTACATCTCTTTCGCGACGCGCTGTCCGTTCGGCAGCATCGTTTTCAGATGCTCGAACAGCGGCATATGACATTCGGAAAGGTTCGTGACCTCGGCGGGCCAGTAGTTCATCTCGGTATTGATGTTTATCGTGAATTTGCTGCCCCACGCGGGACGGTGATCCTTGTTCCATATGCCCTGCAGATTCGCGGGCTTCGTCCCCGGCCGCGACGACGAGATGAGAAGATACCGCCCAAAGTCAAAGTACAGACGCGCGAGCCCGACGTCGCCGAGTCCCGCGTCGGGAGAGGAGAGCCTGTCCGCGGTCCGGGTATCGGAGTCATCGCGTCCGTCGAGCGTGAGCGACACACGGTCAAAATAGCTCTTGTATTCCTCCGTATGGCGGCGCATATGCTCGCCGTAGCCGACATTGAGCGCCGCGCGCACGGTCCGCGAGCACCACTTTCCGACGTCCTCATCACCCGAGTCGAGATCGGTGCGTATCGCGATATAGAGCGTGTACGCGTCGACATCGGACAGCTCGAACGACTTGTCCGTCGCGTTGAGTGCGCCGCCCTCGTTCACGCATGCGGCGGCGATCCTGTATTCACAGCCGTCCTCCGGCGTTTTCGCCGAAATGATGAGTCCGTAATCGGTCTTTTCATATTTGTACGTTTCCTCGCTGCGGCGCGAAAAGTCTATCCTACACGACGTTTTCCCGCCGTCAGGCGACGTGTGGCGCAGTATCAGCACTTGCTCCGGCGCGCTGACGAAGCACTCGCGCACGTATTTGTGACCGTCGGCGCTGTAAAACACGCGCGCGACCGCGTTTTCGATATCGAGCTCGCGCTCGTAATCGCCGTATTCGCCGCCGTGCTCGTACTCGAACCACACGTTTTCCGCCGTTGAATACGAGCGCTGATGCTCCTCCGTCGCGAACATGCACTCGCCGACGATGTCCTGCGCCTCGCGTATTCTTCCCTCGAGCAGAAGGCGGCGCACCTCGGGATAGGCATCCTTCGCGCGCGGATTGACGCGGTCGCGTCCTCCGCATCCGTACCAGATGTTTTCCTCGTTTAGAGCGAGAATGTCGCGCACGGGATCGCCGTACACCATCGCGCCGACGGAGCCGTTTCCTATCGGATAAGCCTCGTTCCAGCCCTCTCTGTCAAAACCGGCGCCTGTGTCCGCCGGTTTTTTCGACCAAATGCGTTCCGACATAATATCGACCTCGTTTCACGGCCGCCGGGGCCGTTTTATTCTGTTTTAATTATACTTGCGGCGCACGTAAAAGTCAACATGTATATCCGTCACGGACGCGGACGCAAAAAGACCGGCTCGCACGTGACGGCTGACGATAAAACGGAATACGAGAGCACGATGACCCGCAGTTCGCGGGTCATTTTGTTTGGGTACGCGGATCGGAAAGTGCAGGCGCTGCCAACCCGACCGACACGTTTCCGCTGCGCGGAGACCGCAAAGCGGCAAATTGCCGCTTTTTTCTCTTGACAAAAATATACTACGTGTGATATAGTACTATATAATGGAATATATAATACATAATGCAGTTAGGATGCAGACCGTTCGGAGAGAGGTCATTTCAAAAAACATACGGAGGAAGCCATGAAAAAACTATTCACCCTGTTTATCCTGCTCGCATCGCTCACGTTTTGCGCCGCGTCGTGCTCGCACGATACCGCCGACCCCGCCGACCCCGCCGACCCCACCTATTACACCGACTATCTG
>CANQMJ010000176.1 GCA_947624945.1 uncultured Clostridia bacterium
TTTTGAACAAAGTCGAAAGTTGCACCAAACGGTTTCATAACCTCGTCGGTGCCTTTCGCAGAAAGGCGATGTATAATAATGAAAAAAACTGACGCAAGAACACTGTCATGCCTGCGCGTATTAGATTATATCATAACGCAACAGTCTTGTCAAGTGCTTTAATAAAGGAAGTTTTATCCGTGACTAACATTTTTTCAGAAGCGACGTGTCATATATGAAGGATATTTTCTCTCACACGCTCCGGCGACAGCTCCCGCGACTTGTAGAGAAAGTAAATAAGTGCGCATATCCCGACGGCGGCGGTCAGCGCGATCTCCGGCGCGGTCCATATCCTGCCGTGACCGAGCCGTTCGACGCAGCAGCCGCCGAAATCGTAGACGGCGTGTATGAGCGCGCACGACCACAGCGACCCGCCGAGCAGGTACACGAGCGAGCACATGCCGCCTATCAGCGTCGAATACGACACCTGCAAAAGCGTCGCGCCGACGCCCGCGCCGGCGATGATGTTGAACAGGTGCGCGCACCCGAAGAGTGCGGATGTGGCAAGCGCCGTTATGAACAGTCCGCGCTTTGTCTTCCCGTGCGTCTCCGCGACCGCGGGCAGGAGTATGCCGCGGAACGCGGTCTCCTCGAATATGCCTATAAACACACATTCGACCGCCAGTTTAACGATGTCAACGGTGCCTGCGTCTATCGCGGCGTCTCCCGCGATTAGCGGTATGAGTGGGAAATTGTTGACGGCGACGGCGAGCGCCGGCACTGTCACGGCGGCGCGGCTGCGGATTTGTCCGAACCCGCGCGTGCCGTAGCCGAGGTAGACGATGATGCCGCAGAATGCGGCACAGCCGCATATGCGCGTCACCGTCAGCGCGTCCGGGTCGGCGGCGTCAAAGCCGGCGATCCCCGCAATATAGAGCGCGATGAGCACCGCGACAGACGCTATCGCGGCGGCGAGTCCGAGCTTGCGCCGCCTCATGCGTCGCCGCCCGCTTTCGTCTTCGATTTTTTTGCCGCGTCAAAGACTATAAACGCGACACCCGCGAGTGCGAATACAATCGCCGTCAGCTGCGACGGCGTCAGCCAAGGTATAGGCGAGGCACCCCTGTCGTCTGCGCGTGCGTATTCGATGAAGAATCTCCACACGCCGTACGCGATGAGGTACTGCGACACCGCGCCTTTGCCGTGCAGCGTACGGTACAGAAGCAGCGCCGACAGCGCGATAAGGAACAGCGCCTCGAATAGCTGCGTCGGCACGACCTTTACGCCGAGTTCGGGGCAAAAGACCCCGTACCACGCTTCGGTCACTTTTCCGTGGCAGCAGCCCGCGAAAAGGCAGCCGAATCTGCCGACCGCGTGCGCCGCGCATACGCAGCACGACGCGACATCGCACATCGTCCGCAGCGCCCTTATGTGCTCGCGGTCTTTGAATATGTGTCCGCCGACGGCGAAGTACATCAAAAGGAAACCGAGGATGCCGCCTATTATGCCGCCGTAAAACGTCATGCCCGTGCCGAGACGGAATGTCCCCGTCTCCATGTAGTCGTACCACGACTGGAAAAGGATAGAGGAGACGTATCCTACCGCTATCGCGAATACGGCGCAGAAAAGTGAGAAATTGTAAAGCCGCGCCTCAAATCCGAGCTTGTCGCACAGTATGCGCAGGACAAGAAGCGCGCAAACGAGCGCCAATGCGTAGAATATTTCGTAAAGTCCGATGCCGGGAATTATATCGTACGGGTACACGTTCGCCCTCCTTTTGACAGTATCATCACTGCTTTATTATGATACACCATTCCGCGCGATTTTGCAAGCGCGGTAAATGTATTATGCCGCCGCAAATGAAAACCGCGCCGTCAACCCATGCGGATGCGGCGCGTAATATAAAAAATCAGCCGCCGCACGCGTTATCCGTACCATGACGCGGCAGTCAGCCTTTATATCAACTGTGTCGGACGGAGCGTTTCATTTTTTATGAAACGCTCCGCACCCGCACATACTTTTGTTTAATTGTTTGCGTTTACTCCGAGAATCCGGCCTCGACAAGCGCTGCAAGTCCCGAAATGGCGTCGTCCTCGTCCGAACCGGTTGCCGTGAGCGTTATCTCCGAGTTCTGATGTATACCGAGCGAAAGCACTCCGAGAAGGCTTTTCGCGTTGACCTTTCCTCCGTCGCACTCGATCGTGATCGTGCTCAAATAACTGTTCGCCTTCTGGATAAAGTACGTTGCCGGTCTTGCGTGAAGCCCGACCGCATTCTCAACCTTCAAAGTGCGAGATACCATATATCCTCCGAGTAATCGCGTACGTGAGCGTCGCGCCCCGCCGCTGTGATTCGTTAGTTAATATTATATCAAAACGGCATATTAAAATCAATAGTACATATTCATGTATTTTTCTTTCCGCAGACGTTCATTTTGGTCGATTTTTTATGATATTAAATCGTTTTCGACAGCCGTGACCTCGAGTATGAGCGCGTTGACGCGTATGCCCTCCGACGACAGTTCGACCTCCGCGCCCGGCAGCATCGGCTCGCGTCCGCCGAGCATGTATATCCCGTCCCTGTACCAGCCCGAGACGATAAGCGTGCATCTTACGTCCTTTTTGCCGTTTTCCTCGTCGTCGTACGATATATAAAGCTCGCCGTTCTCGTCCTCGTCGTAATTTTCGGCGGGACGTATAGTCGTATCGAGTATCTCGCCCGTCTCGCCCGATTTGCCGACCGTGAACTCGGCGCCGTCCGTGAAGTAGTCGGCGGACGTATTCTCAATGCTCGTGACGAGCACATGCACCGCCGCCGACACCCTCTCCGGCGTAGTCGCGAGTATGCCGTTTCTGCCGGTTAAGATATAACGTCCGACGATGCCCGCCGCGCACGCTAAGACAAGCACTATTATGAAGACGTCCATGACGCCGAATTTCGTCTTTTTTATATTCATGCGCACCTCCACGACATCACTTTTTCACGTTGATGCAGACGCATTTGAAATAAAGTCCCGGCGTATACAGCTCGTATTCGCCCTCGACGTATATCTCGGACCCGGCGACGACGCCGTCGCCCGTCGCCTGCGCTTCTATCGTTATATATAGATCGGAGCAGCCCGGCATCGTCTGTCCGCTCGGCAGAACGGACGTGCGCGCTTCGTACGCCGTGACGCGTCCCATATATTCGCCATCCATCGAGTAGACCTCGTCGCCGTTCGCTATTCTGTCCGACAGCTCAGAGCGCACCGACGAAACCTTTACGACATAGTCGATCTCGTATGTGTCGGCGTGCGTATTCGCAAAAGCGGTGCGGTAGATGAGATATCCGAAAAGGATAAGGCTCACGAGTATTATCACGTCGACGACCGTTATGACGCGCTTATTTTCCCTTTTCATTCGTCCGCTCCTTTCCCGCCTTTGCGATCACTATGTCGGCTGATGCCGACCCGGCGTCGCCCGTTATCTTCGTCCGCGGCGGCGACGGCGCACATCTCACGGAGCCGCGCTGCGGATACACCGACGACGCGGCGGCGAACATCCAGAACAGTAAAAACATCCTCTCGTCGACCCATATGCAGTTCGAGAATCCCGAGAAAAGCGCCGCACACATTCCCGCCGCGAGTGCGCCCGAACAGAGCCGTTTTTCTCTGTCGACGCCGTAGCGCGAGCCCGACATCGTTTTTATCAGTATGAATATCACCGCGAAAAGGAAGCACAGGAGCCCCGCCGCGCCGAGCTCAACGCCGATCTGTATATAGAGGCTCTGCGCGTTCGTCGCGGACGCGCCGACAGACGTCGCGTTGTCGTAAACCGTTTCAAATACGCCGTCCGCGCTGCCTATTCCGCCGAGCGCGTTGTCGGCGAATATGCGTCCCGACACGCCTCTTATATA
>CANQMJ010000177.1 GCA_947624945.1 uncultured Clostridia bacterium
GCGTCGGCGACGGAGCCGGCGAGGTCGTCGTCAACTCCATCGACACGGACGGCGTTCGCGGCGGCTTCGATATCCCGATGCTGACGGCGGTGTGTGAAGCCGTGAACGTGCCCGTAATCGCGTCCGGCGGCGCCGGGTGCGAGGAGCACTTCATCGAGCTGTTCCGAAATGTTCCGACAGTCGACGCGGGACTTGCCGCGTCGATATTCCACTCGGGTGAAGTAAAAATAAACGAATTAAAGGAGAAAATGGCGCGCGCCGGCATCCCCGCGCGCATATGAGGCAGCTGTATGATCGAAAAGGAAACGCTTGATAAACTGAAATTCGACGAACGCGGGCTCATTCCCGCAGTCGTCGTCGACGCGGAGAGCGGACGTCTGCTCACGCTCGCGTACATGAACCGCGAAAGTCTCGACATAACGCTCGAGCGTGGTCTCACGTGCTTTTATTCGCGCTCGCGGGATGAGCTGTGGCTCAAGGGCGAGACGAGCGGCAATTATCAGCACGTCGTCGACATCGCCGCAGACTGCGACTTTGATGCGCTCGAGGTCAGAGTCGTGAAGGACGGTCCCGCATGCCACACGGGAGCGGACTCGTGCTTCCATAATCAGCTCTACACGGGAGATGTTGCGGAGCCGTTCTCGTACGAGGGGCTCATGGAGCTTTTGCGCGGACGCAAGACGTCGCCGACGGAGGGTTCATATACGTCGTATCTGTTCGACAAGGGCATCGACAAAATACTCAAAAAGGTCGGCGAGGAGTCGACGGAGGTCATAATCGCGGGCAAAGCGCAGGACAAGGCGGAAACGATATACGAGATCGCGGATCTCGCGTATCACGTCATGGTTTTGATGGTCGAGATGGGCATAAGCCTCGACGACATAAAGCGCGAGCTTGCGGGCCGTCACGTCATTGACAAAAAGGTCAAGCAGGAGAAGATGGTGTAATGGCGCAGAGCTTCGACTTGCACGTCCACACATCGTGGAGCGACGGCAAATCGTCGGCGGAGGACGTGATACTCGCCGCTATTTCGGCGGGACTCGACACGGTCGGGATATCGGATCATTCATACACCGTCTACGACGAGCCCGGCTGCACGCTGCCCGAGTCCGCGTCCGCGTACCGCGCCGAGATTAGAAGCCTCGGCGAGAAATACAAGGACAAAATACGCGTCCTCTGCGGCGTCGAGCAGGACTTTTGTTCGGGGCTCGCCGTCGGGTACAATTACGCGATCGGCTCCGTGCATGCGGTGGAGGTCGGCGGCGACTACGTTCACACGGACTGGGAGCCGTCCGCTGTCGCGGGAGTCAAAAAGCACTTCGGCGGCGACTGGTACGCGTTCGCGGAGGCGTATTATGAGCGCGTCGGGAACGTCGTCGACGTCACGGGCGCCGGCATCGTCGGTCATTTTGACGTCATAACCGTCTACAACGGCGACGGCAAGTACTTCGACACGCGCGATACGCGCTATGCCTCAGCGTGGCGCTCCGCCGCCGACAGGCTGCTTGCGGCGGGCGTCGTTTTCGAGGTCAACACGGGCGCGATATCGCGCGGGTACCGCAGGACGCCGTATCCGGCGCGCGAGATATACGACTACATCCGCGAGCGCGGCGGGCGGTTCATACTCGCCTCCGACGCGCACAGAGCGGAGAACGTCGCCTTCGGCTTCGACGCGTATGCGCCGCTTGCAAATACGCCGCTCTGCGGCGTGATATAGAAAGCGCGGCAAAGCCGCGCTTTTTTGCTGTGCACGCAGCTTGCGCGAAGCGAAACCGCCACCGAACCAGCATCACCACACGTTTTCGCTTTACGAAAATGGTAGGAGTACTATTTCTCTTTAACTGTCTATATTATACCACAAAATTTACAATTTGTCAAGTACTTTTTCACAAATTTGTTTGATTGTTTTGTGTGCTTACAGCGTAAAGTGTATATTTCGTCCTTCGCACAACGTACACACGCGTATTAAGGGACTCTTTCCAGTGCCGGGAAAGAGCCCCTTAATGATCCCCGAAAGCGGCACAGCGTACCGTCGATGTTATCAAGTCGGCGGCAAAAAAGTCTTTAGGGCGTAGACCGCGTCAACATATCGGCATAACAGCTCCCTCGCGGCGTGTCGACTGCGTCGTCCAAACGTCGTGTCTGCGTTTGACAATGGGAGCGCCGAGCATCGCACGAGTAGGGTGCGCGTAGGTGAAACTGCGAAGCCTTACGGCGGCAGTTCGTCGCTGACGCGCCGACCTGCGACACGTTTCCGCTGACGCGGAAAGTGTGGACGTTGCCCGATTGAGAGAGCGACGAGCGGAGGTGCGCGTAGGTGGAGTGGGGGAGCCTGCGGCGCATCGCGGAGGCGCACGCCGACAGAAATGACGGCTTTTTCGCGTGCGCGAGCGCTCTATTTATGCATTTTCGCCGTTGTAATCCTGCGTACGTTGTGATAAAATATCGACTTAGTGACAAAGATATGTATGAAAGTGAAAAAGGAGCATAAAAAATCATGGAAGCACTCAAGGGAGCATGCATCATCGGACAGTCCGGCGGCCCGACGTCCGTTATCAATGCGAGCGCGTACGGCGCGATCAGAGCCGCGCTCGATTCCGACGTCATCACCGGCGTTTACGGCGCTGAAAACGGCATCAAGGGTGTTCTCGAAGACCGTCTCATCGACATGGCGCAGGAAGACAGAGAAGAGCTCGATCTTCTCATGTACACGCCGTCCTCGGCGCTCGGCTCATGCCGCTACAAGCTCAAGGACCCCGACGTCGACGACACCGACTATAAGCGCATACTCGAGATATTCAAAAAGTACAACGTCCGCTACTTCTTCTACAACGGCGGCAACGACAGCATGGACACATGCAACAAGATAAGCAAGTACTGTCTCAAAAACGGCTATGAGTGCCGCGTCATGGGCATTCCGAAGACGATAGACAACGACCTCGCCGTCACCGACCACTGCCCCGGCTTCGCGTCGGCGGCGAAGTACATCGCGACGTCCGTCATGGAGGTCTACCGCGACGCCCGCGTCTACGACACGGGAATGGTCACCGTTATCGAGATAATGGGACGCAACGCGGGCTGGCTGACGGCTTCGTCCGCGCTCGCCGCAGTCAAGGGCAACGGTCCCGACCTCATATATCTGCCCGAGGTCGATTTCGACGTCGACGCGTTCGTCGCGAAGGTAAAGGACCTCTACGAGACAAAGCACAAGGTCATCGTGTGCGTCTCCGAGGGCATCCACGACAAAGACGGCAAGTATATCGCCGAGTACGGCTCCGACCTCGCGTCGCAGAAGGACAGCTTCGGTCACGCGCAGATGGGAGGCGTCGCATCGTATCTCGCAAACGTCGTTAAGGAAGCGACGGGCGCGAAGGTGCGCGGCATCGAGCTTTCCCTGCTCCAGCGCTGCGCCGCTCACTGCGCATCGCAGACCGACATCGACGAGAGCTTCATGTCGGGCAAGATGGCGGTCGAGTACGCGACCGAAGGCATGACGGACAAGATGGTGGGCCTGCGCCGCACATACGACGAAAACGGCAATTACAAGTGCGAGCCCGAGCTCGTCGACCTCTCCGACGTCGCGAATGCGGAGAAGAAAGTCCCCGTCGATTGGCTCAACGAAACGAAGGACGGCATGAACGAAAAATTCACCGAGTATTGCCTGCCCCTCATCCAGGGCGAAACGAAAATGGTCAAGGAAGACGGCCTTCCGAGATTCGCTAACCTCAAAAAAGTAAGAGTGCATTGACAAAAGGGGGCTTTGCCCCCTTTTTCATGGGTGTAAGGTCGTCCCTTTCCCGGGGGGATTTTTGAGGATGCT
>CANQMJ010000178.1 GCA_947624945.1 uncultured Clostridia bacterium
ATAGGCGGTCTCGCGGTCGGCGAGGACACCGAGACGATGTACCACATCATCGACGTCGTCGAGCCGCACATGCCGAAGGACAAGCCGCGCTACCTCATGGGCGTCGGCACGCCGGTAAACATACTCGAATCGGTACATCTCGGCGTCGACTTCTTCGACTGCGTCATGCCGAGCCGCAACGCGCGTCACGGCAATCTTTTCACATGGCGCGGCAAGATGAACGTCTTAAACGAGAAATATCTGCGCGACCCGCGCCCCATCGACGAGGGCTGCGGTTGTCCCGCGTGCCGCGCTCATTCGCGCGCCTACATCCGCCACCTCATCAAGGCGAAGGAGGCGCTCGGCATGCGTCTCGCTGTCATGCACAATCTTTGGTTCTATAACGACCTGATGCAGAAGATACGCGACGCCCTCGACGGCGGTTATTTTGAGCAGTTCTACGAAAAGTACCGCGTCGTCCTCGGCGAGCGTGTCGCGGATTGAGGATTTTTATTAAATTTGGGGGAAACTTTTGAGGGAAGTTTCCCCCAAACCCCTTTCAAACCTTTTTACTGACAGACTGTGCTACTCGGTTCCGCGCCTACATCTTGACATTCGCGCCGTCACGTGCTACAATAATGAAAACTAAAAGGAGAAAAATCATGGATATCAAAGCAAAGATCGAAGAATTGACGGACAAGGTCAAAAACGACAAGACCGTCGCCGAAAACTTCAAAAAGGACCCGGTAAAGACGGTCGAAGGACTTATCGGCGTCGACCTTCCCGACGACCAGCTTGAAAAGGTCGTCGAGGGCATAAAGGCGAAGGTCAACCTCGACAAACTCGGCGGCGCGCTCGGCGGTCTGTTCGGCAAGAAATGAAAAAGCGCTCCCGCGCGGTGTCCCCGCGCGGGAGTTTTTTATATGCGCCGCACATTTTTCGCCCCGACGGCACTGCATTCCGAACTTCACGCGGCGCTTGATTTGTGGCGAGTTGTGTGTTAAAATCATATCATATAAAAAATCGGAGAACGGGAGGCATACCATGACGGAGCGTCTTATCGGCTCGCTTTTCAAAGACGGCGACGGAGTTGCCGTACACGCGAAGGCGGGCAAACTCGCCGGCATCGTCGGCATCGTGTGCAACGTCATACTGACGGCGGCGAAGCTGCTCGCCGGCATCATGTCCGGCTCCGTCTCCGTCGCCGCCGACGCCGTCAACAACCTCTCCGACGCCGCGTCGTCGCTCGTGACTCTCGTCGGATTCAAGCTCGCGCAGCGCCCCGCCGACAAGGATCACCCGTTCGGTCACGCGCGGTACGAGTACCTGTCCGGCACCGTCGTCTCCGTCATAATCGTCGTCATCGGCGTCGAGCTGTTCCGAACGTCGCTTGACAAGATACTGCACCCGCAGCCGTTTTTTGCGACCGCCGTCACCGTCGCGGTGCTCATCGCCTCAATAGCGCTGAAGCTGTGGCTCGCGCACTTTTACCGCCGCCTCGGCGAGATGATCTCGTCGGAAACGCTCCTTGCGAGCGCCGCCGACAGCCGCAACGACGTTTTGTCGACCGCCGTCGTGCTCGTCGGGTGCGCGGTGAACTTCTTCTTCCATATCGACATCGACGGCTGGACGGGGATGCTCGTTGCCGCGTTCATCGTGATGTCCGGCATCGACATCGCGAAAAGCACCGTTTCGCTCCTCATCGGCAGACGCGCCGATCAGGGACTCGTCGACAGCATCGAAAAGGCCGTGCTCTCGCACGAGAAGGTGCTCGGCGCGCACGATCTTCTCGTCCACGACTACGGTCCGGGACAGTGCTACGCGTCCGTCCACGTCGAGCTGCCCGCGGACGAGGACGCGATACGCTGCCACGAGATCATAGACGAGATCGAGCAGGACGTGCTCGCAAAAACGCATGTGCATCTCGTCATACACTACGACCCCGTCGTCGCCGACGACGAGGAGCAGAACGAGATGACGAGCACGGTCGAGGAAATTATCCGCGCGATCGACGAGAGATTTTCGGTGCACGATTTCCGCATCGTGCGCGGCTCGGGCAAAAATAAGCTCGTATTCGACATGTCGGTGCCGTTTTCGATGCTGCCGCAGAAGGACGAGATAAAGCACCGTATCGACAGCGCGCTCGCCGACATGGGCAAGGACTACGTCACCGTCATACGCTTCGACGGGAAATAAACTTTTTCAAAAGTAATAAAAATTCTTGAAAAGATAGGGGTCGGGGGGAAGGAAAACTTCTTATAAGAAGTTTTCCTTCCCCCCGGAACCTTTACCCTCAATCTCCACCCTCGCCGGACCGGTCAATGCCGGGTAGTACGGTATGAATGATACGTTGTGCGTTTGTGACTGTAACGGCATAACTGTAAATAGATCAGGATTCGAACCTGTGCCGCCTGCCCTTCGGCGGTGCTCCAAAAATACAGTTCATTCTCAACTGCGGGAGATGGCATTCGCTCCAATCCGGCTACCGACTTATCATCGTTTGAGATCCTTGCGTTTACTCGCAGAGCTCGGTCGTCCAGTTCGCCGCCTGCACTTTATTTTCAAGCTCGCGCAGCTCGTGCGCCAGCTCGTCCGTCCGCTTCTGCATAGCTCTCACGTCGACAGTGCGCAGTATCTTTATTTCGCTGCCGCGCGAACGCTGGACCGACATCTGCGAGCAGTTGTTGATCAGGCTCCTGTAATGCGACAGCGTCTGACGCAATACGTCGCGTCGCGAAAGCAGCTCCGTGAGCGTTTTGCCGTCGACGACGGTCTTGCAGTTCGTTTCGTTTATCTTCGACGTGATGTACTCGAGCCTGTCCGCGTCAGCGACGTATTCTTTCATCAGCTTGTCCGGGTCCTCGGCGGGCGTCTCTCCCTCCTGCACGAGCAAGTTCGCGTTCAAGCGCTGATACAGATTCGATATCCTCTGATTCAGATCCGCGCGCTCCTGTAATGCTTCCGCCAGCTTCATTTTTGTCCTCCGATCGTTTGTGTTGTGATATTATATTAGCATGATAAAATATAATTGTCAAGTTTTTGGGGAAAACTTTTACAAAAGTTTTCCCCAAACCCCTTTCAAAACTTTCCCTGACAGTTTTACCCACCGTAGCGTTTATCTGTGTTCCGATTCTTTATTTATACGAATCGTTTGATGCTCGACTCACACTTTCCGCGTATGCGGAAATGTGTCGTATCTCGGCGCACCGGCGACGAGATACCTACGTCTCCGCATTGGAGAAACAATATCTTCGGAGAGAACTTAAGATAAACACTATTTAGTCCGCTTTTGGAGAGGGGCGGGGCACCTTTTACAAAAAGGGGCTCCGCAAATGAAAGTTCCCCCTGCACCCCTTCAAAACTTTTCCTGACATTTGACTTGCTGTATCGTTAGCTCATACTCCTATTCTTTATTTGTACGCATCGTTTGATGCTCGACTCACACTTTCCGCGTAAGCGGAAATGTGTCGTATCTCGGCGCATCAGCGACGAGATACCTCCGTCTCCGCTTCTTCATTCGTGCGCAATTTCTATTTTCGCACAGCGTGCGGACGGCGGCACCGTGACCTCGACTGCGCCGTCGGTGCGCCTCACGACCGCTATCTCTTCCCCGTCCATGTACGCGTGCACGCCGTCCGCGCTCCTGAGCGTTACGATCATCGCGCACGGACGCGACGCATGACTCGTCACCGTCACAGACACCGCATCGCACGCCGCTACGTAGCGCTGCTCCGATATCCACATATCGAATCCGCACGTGACCGTGCCCGCGCGAAAGTACGCGGCGCCCCATATCAAAATCGGCGAGGACAGCCCGCCGAAGTGGTGGAACCA
>CANQMJ010000179.1 GCA_947624945.1 uncultured Clostridia bacterium
GCCGATATTCCTGTCCGAGCTGCGCGATACGCTCATTTCGGCGATGGGCAAGACGGCGGAGATCGCCGCCGATAAAGAGCCGCCGAAACAGCCCGATCCCGTTGAAAAGCTGCACGGGATGCGCCTTTTGCTCGTGGAGGACAACGAGCTGAACCGCGAGATCGCACAGGAGCTGCTCGAGGAGAGCGGATTCGTCATCGAGACGGCGGAGAACGGGAAGATCGCGGTCGACATGGTGTCGTCGTCGACGCCCGGTTATTACTCTCTCATTTTGATGGACGTGCAGATGCCGGTCATGAACGGATACGACGCGGCTCGCGCGATAAGGGCGCTGCCCGATCCGGAGCTTTCAAAGATACCGATAGTGGCGATGACGGCTAACGCGTTCGACGAGGACAAGATGCAGGCGATACAGAGCGGCATGAACGATCACGTCGCGAAGCCGATAAACGTAGATAAGCTCATACAGGTGCTCGTCTCGCAGCTTTCGGAAAAAGAGTGACGGGACCATATGTGCCGTGAAACTGCATCACCGCGTTTTTAACGGGAGAAAAAATATAATAAACAGCTTGGAAATATGCGGCGTATCTCGCCGGAACGGAGGGCAAAAATATGTTAAAAAGTAAAACTGCTGTTGCGGTACTGTTATTGGCGGCTTTGACGGCGCTGCCGGGATGCGGCACAAAGGACAGCGACGGCATCATGACGTATGATCCGTCTTATGAAACGGGACTTTCGGAAAGCGATTCTTCGGCGCTCGAGGATGCGTTTTTTGACGAAGCCGAACTCGGAGAGGTCGAGATAGTCGATATCGAGGACGAGGCGTCGGCGCTTGCGGCGTCTCCGCCGACTGTGCCGACGTATCTGACGACATCGGCGCCGGGTATCAAAGAAAACCGCAACGGTAAGGCTGTCATCGACTATTCGAACACAGCGGACGGATACGTGATGGTCAATTACACGGCGCAGACGTCAAAGAGGCTCAAGGTGCTCGTCACGGGGCCCGTGACGAAGTATCAATACAACATAACGCAGGACACATGGACTGTCCTGCCGCTGTCGGACGGAAACGGAGCATACAAGGTCACTGTATACGAAAACGTCAAGGACAACTCGTATGCAAGCGTCCTCTCGCAGAGCCTGAACGTGACGCTGACGGACGAATTCGCGCCGTTTCTGCGCTCGAATCAGTATGTGGACTTCGAGGCGGCGCCGAATTCGATAGCAAAGGCGCAGGAGCTTTGCGCGGACATGACGGACCCGCTTAAAAAGGTCGAGGCAGTTTACGGCTTTGTCGTCGATAACCTCACGTACGATAAGCAGAAGGCTGCGACTGTACAGAGCGGATATCTGCCAGTGCTCGACGACGTGCTTGCGGCTAAGAAGGGTATATGTTTCGACTATGCGGCTTTGATGACGGGCATGCTCCGCAGTCAGGGCGTGCCGTGCAAGCTCGTTGTCGGATATGCGGGTACCGCATATCACGCGTGGATTAGCGTTTGGAGCGAAACGGACGGATGGATCGAGGGCGCCATATACTTTAACGGTTCGACGTGGCAGCGCATGGATCCGACGTTTGCTTCGTCGGGCAAACAGAGCCAGTCGGTAATGAAATATATAGGCGACGGAAAGAACTACAGCTCCAAATACTTTTATTGATTATTTTTCAGCCTTTGCACACGGCATGTATCAAATCATCCGATTTTATCTGAAAAGACCGCTCCGGCGGTCTTTTTTATATGTAAAAGTATATAGTAATAAAAGTTTTTTGAACAGGAGGTGTGGAGGGAGAACTTTTTTTCAAAAAAGTTCTCCCTCCACAAAAAAACCTGTCGTCCTCACTCGACCATATCCATCACGGTGGAAAGTATCATCGCGGTATCGGCGCGCGTCAGATGCGCAGACGGCGAGAACTCGCCGCCGGGCGCGTCCATAATGCCGAGCCTCTGCATCGAGGACGCAGCCGCGGACGCCCACGCGGGGATCGAGTCGCTGTCGGCGAATACGGGAACCGCATCGCCGTCGGCGGGAACGCGGATGATGTTGTTCAGCATCACCGCTGCTTCGGCACGTGTCACGACCGCCTTAGGACTAAAGCACACGACGCCGTTTTCATCGGGCGCGCCCGTCACAAATCCGAGCTTCGCCGCCGCGCGCACATAGTTGCGGCACGACTCCGACATCTCGCCGTCGTCGGCGAACATGACGCCGCTCACCTCGGGAATATCGGAAAGACCTATCGTCTTCATCAAAAGCTCGACGAACTGCTCGCGGCTCACCTCAAGGTCGGGGTAGAAGTACGCGTCGCCGTTCTCGTACGCGCCGCCCATAACGCCCGCGTCCGTCATCTTAACGGCGGCGGAATATGCGTCGCTGCCCGCCATGTCCGTGTACTCGATGCCGGTCCTGTTCTTGTTGATGCGGACCGATACGTCGATCTCGTCCGACCAGCTGCCGTAGTCGTCGCGGGCGCGCAGCTTAAAGCTGTCGGCGCCGGTTTTGCCCTCACACGGCGTGTACAAAAACTCTCCCGCAGCACTGTCTGTTATCGTGACCGTACCCTTCTTCGGCGGCTTCGTCACGACGAGCTCGAGCGCGTCGTCCTCGGGGTCAAAGACAGATACGGTGCCGCGGATGCTGCCGCCCTTCATCGTCTCCATATAAAGCTCCGCCTTGCCGCCGCCGACAGTCGGGGCAAGGTCGACGGAGTCGATGACGCGCACGCGGCACGCTGTCGCATACGAGTCGTTGCACGTGACATAGAACGTCGCGTCAGCAGTCGCGGACGCGGGCACGAACGACAGCTTCGATATCGAGCGGCGCGATATCGACTGATTCGCAGAAACGGGCACGCCGTCGAGGCACAGCGTGCCGGACGCGGGGTCGGGCAGCGTCAGGACCGTTATCTTGTCGACGTCGGCGCCGAGCGAATAGTCGAAGTCCTCGACGGAGAAGACGGCGTCGCGCGAGCTCATACCGGTCACTGTGACGGTCACGTCGCGTGCCAAAACGGACAGCGCCGGAGACACTGTCGTGCTCGCCGCAAACGCGGTCGCGGACAGCGCGCATGCAATAAGGAGAATCGAAAGCGTGAAAGCCAAAGTTTTGAAGATGTTCTTCATTATAACCTCCGATAAAGTTACTCTTCATCGGTAGTATTTGTCAATGGACGCGGATTTATGCGGGGAAGGGAAAACTTATTTTGCGAAGCTCTCCCCCGCGCACCGTGCGCACGCGTTGTTTGACGTTCTCGCAAACGGGCGTCGTGCACACTTTTCGCGAAGCGAAAAGTGTAAGACGGCTTCGAGTTTAACGAGAAGACGTTACACACACATTTTCGCGAAGCGAAAACGTGTCGCAGGTCGGCGCGTCAGCGACGAACTGCTGCGCTCTCGCCCCGTCGCGAGGGAGCTGTTATGCCATAGTGTTGACGCGGTCTACGTCCTAAACGAATTTTGCCGCAGACTCGATAACATCGACGGCACGCTGTGTCGCTTTCGGGTTCGACAAGGGGGACTTTCTCGCAAGAAAGAGATGATCGGGGAGGAGGACTTTTTCTTCATAAGAAAAAGTCCTCCCCCGAACCCCCTCTCCAAAAGAACACCGCGTCAACACTCCCTGCGAACAGCTCCCTCGCGACACGTCGACTGCGCCGTCGAAGCGTCGTGTCTGCATCGAACGATGGGAGCGCCGAACAGCGCACTCACAACACCGACTTAAAAAAGAGGC
>CANQMJ010000180.1 GCA_947624945.1 uncultured Clostridia bacterium
AGAGTTTTTCGAGAATGGCGGCTGCGGCCTGTACCGCTTCGCGGGCGGACTTCTCCCGTATACGAAAAAGGCAGGTGAAAACGAATGACAGAGAGTGAAAGATCAAAATACATAGACGGCGCGTGCGAGCACTTCCGCGCGCTCGTGACGGAGCAGTTAGACCGCGCGGAGCGCATGAAGGAGCGAGAGCGCACGGACTTTTCAAAGCTCGATAAAATCAAGATAGGCGTCGTCGACGGCGACGGCATAGGACCGATCATAATGAGCGCGGCGAGACGCGTGCTCGGCGCTCTGCTCGCGGACGAGATAAAATCGGGACGCGTCGAGATGTGCGACATCGAGGGGCTGACTATCGAGCGCCGCCTGTCGCTCGGCGTGTCCGTGCCCGACGACGTGATGGCGGCGATAAAGTCGTGCCACGTGCTCTTAAAGGGACCGACGACGACGCCGAAGGGGACGACGATGGAGAGCGCGAACGTGACGCTTCGCCGTGAGCTCGACCTGTTCGCCAACGTGCGCCCCGTGCGCATACCGTCGGAGAACGTCGACTGGACGTTCTTCCGCGAGAACACGGAGGGCGAATACGTGCTCGGCAGCAGGGGCTACGATATTCCCGACACGCTCGCGTTCGACTTCAAGGTCACGACAGACGAGGGCACGCGCCGCATCGCAAAAGCGGCGTTCGACTATGCCGCCGCGAACGTCAAGCGTCACGTTGCGATAGTGACTAAGGCGAACATCATGAAAAAGACGGACGCGAAGTTCTCCGCAATATGCCATGAAGTCGCAAAGGACTACCCGTCGCTCGAGCTCGAGGACTGGTACATAGACATCATGACGGCGAACCTCGTCAACAAAAGCATACGCAGCCGTTTCGAGGTGTTCGTTCTGCCGAACCTTTACGGCGACATCATCACCGACGAGGCCGCCGAGATAGGCGGAGGCGTCGGCACGGCGGGCAGCGCCAACATCGGCGACAGATACGCGATGTTCGAGGCGATACACGGCTCGGCGCCGCGCATGGTGGAGGAGGGGATCGCGGAATACGCGAACCCGACGAGCATTTTGCGTGCGTGCGAGCTTATGCTGTCGCACATCGGATTTAACGATAAGGCGAAAAAACTGTCGGCATCGCTTACAAAATGCTGCGACGTCGAGCGCCGCGTCGCCGTGACCGGAAATAGGGACGGCGCGACGTGCGCGGATTTCGCGGAGTACGTGGCGGAGAATATTTGAAGCCATTATTTCAACGACCGCGCGGCGGACAGCCGCCAATAAAACAGCCCGCCCGCACATCGGATTTCCGACGTGCGGGCGGGCTCGATCTCGTTATTCGATATGCTTCGTTAAGTCAAGTCCAGCCGATAATAATGGGCGTCAAAATATGTTTCTTCTCCCCATTTTTTATAGCGCGTTTTTCTGTCCTCCGAAAACCCGAATTTGCGCAGCAGCGCGACCGACGCAAGATTGTTATCCGCCACCTCTCCCGTGACGGACCTGCCGCCCGCCGCCCTGACAAAGCGAATTACAGCGTCGACGACTTCGGTCCCGAGACCTTCTTTCCAGTGTTCCTTGCAGATGCAGTACCCGATATCGTAATTCCCGTTTTCGGGGAATATGCAGCATGTGCCGACGGGCGTGTTGTTCTCTTTCAGCTCCGCGAGCAGATAATATCCCTCGGGATTATCCTCCATCTCGTCGACACATTTGAGATACACCTCGTCCATTTTCTCGCGGACAGGGTCGATCATGTACTTCCCGTTTTCTTTGTCTCCCCACAAAGACAGCGTAAACTCTTTATCGGACCGCTTCCATGAGCGTATCGTCAACCTCGGCGTTTCTAAATTCCTGCTCAAAAGCATTGTGTGTTTCTCCTTAAATGGCGATGTGTCTTACTGCTTCCCGAAAACTTGAATTTGTTTATATCCACCAATCCGGGGTGAGTTCGCCGAGAGTAACGATCTTCTCTGTTTCATGATCCATCAGCACTTCGATCTCTTGATAACTGTTCGGCATAAGCTGAACCATAAGTTCACGGCAAGCGCCGCATGGAGCACCGACTTTTCCATTCGGCATGATCGCAAGCACTTTTTTTATTTCCTGCTCCCCGTTTGTGATCATATTAAAAATCGCATTTCTCTCAGCACAGATCCCCAATGTAGAACATGTGTCTATGCAAACGCCCGTATAAATTTTTCCCGATGAGGAGAGTATCGCCGCCGCGACTCCTCCCGCTTCAACATAGTCGGATATTTTCCTGCTGTTTTGAACCGCTTTTGCGGCTCGATGCATTTCGTTCCATATTTTTTCCATTTTGCAACACTCCTTTCCACAAATACCGTTTATCAGGCAGCCGTACCGTCCTCCCCCCTACTTTATATCGCGCGCGCACCTGACGCAAAGACCGTCTGCGCACCCGCGCACGACGCGGACGCGCCGCTCGCCCGGCTCCATGTCGAAGAAATTGTCCGACAGCACAAGGTCGTCGCTTGCGTTTCGTATCTCGACGTCCTTCGCGTATGCGTCGGCGGAAACGACGATATCGCCGCCGTCAGCGTATACGCGCAGATGCGGGTCGAGGAATTTGTAATGCTTCGGGCGGCAGAATATGACGCTGTCGCGCGACACGACGTCACCGTCAACGATAAGCTCGTAGTAAACGTGGTCGCCGTAAAGGTCGGCAGACGGCAGCTCGACTCTGTCGAGCCATACCGCCGACAGCGGCTCAGCCGTGACCGTCTCGGTATGCGTCTTCTTCACGCTCCCGTCCGCGCCGCACAGTCTCCACACGACGTCCGTCGTCACCGGCTCCATCGTCTCATTCGTCACGCAGAAGCGGACGGACTTTTTCACCTCGTATGGCTCCGCGTTCGGATTCGTGTCCTGCGTCAGTATGCTCTCCTCCTCGCACGACAGAAGCACCGGCGCGAAGAACCGCTTCGCGTAGTAGTGGAGCGCTTTCCACCTGCCATAGTAGTCGACGGACGACCAGCTTGCGACGGGCCAGCAGTCGTTGAGCTGCCATATCACGGTGCCCATGCACCGTCCGCGGTGGCGGCGGAAATGCTCGACGCCGTACTTTATCGCCTGCGCCTGCAACAGCTGCGACGCGTACACGAATGCGTCGAGCGTCGTCGGGTAGAGATACGTCGAGCTCATGTACGACGCGATCTTGCCGTTCGCGGCGTCGTTACGCTGATGCTTCTCCATCACGTACGAAAATGCGTTCCTGTCGGACGGCTCCGTGAACGATTCTATCGTTTTTACCGACGGGAACGACTGGAACCCGAACTCGGAGAGATATCGGAAGTAGAACCGCCTGTACTCGGTGAACGGACGGCTGCCGTGCCACACGTCCCAGTAGTGGACGTCGCCGCGGTTTTCGTCGTTCGGACGGTCGAAGGCTCCGCCGCTCGACGGGCTCGCGGGCCAGTAAAATGTGTTCGGGTCGCAGTCGGCGAGCACGCGCGGCAGTATATATTCGTACATCTTGACGTAGTCGCTTTTCTGTTTCGGCTCCGTCACCCACGTCCCCTGCGCGACGAACATCTCCATCTCATTGTTGCCGCACCAAAGCCCGAGCGAGGCGTGATGGCGCAGTCGACGCACGTTGTCGTAAAACTCCGCCGTGATGTTTTTCTCAAAGTCGCCGTCGAGCTCATACACCGCGCACGCGAACATGAAATCCTTCCAAACGACAA
>CANQMJ010000181.1 GCA_947624945.1 uncultured Clostridia bacterium
GACTGAGCGCGTCGGTAAAACGGTATGCCGCTCCCGTTGCCTCCGACGACGAACAAAAGCGGCTCGCCATCCGCGCGCGGCAGCTCGACGCTGCCGAAAACGTCGTCGTAGCTGCCGGACTCAATGCCGTAAAGCTCGCGCACGGAATCGGCGTCCGCCACCTCGTCGGGCGCGCCGAGAGAGATGACGCGGCCGTCCTTTATGAGCATGAGCATGTCCGACACCTTTGAGGCGAGGTCGATCTCATGCATGCTCATGACGACGGTGACGCCCGACCTCGCCATAGAGCGCAGTATTTCGAGAAGCTCTATCTTGTGCTTTATATCGAGGTACGAGGTCGGCTCGTCGAGGACGATGACGTCGGGCTCCTGACAGATCGCCCGCGCGAGCATGACGCGCTGGCGCTGACCGTCCGAGAGCGACAGAAAGTCGCAGTCGGCGATATCGTCGACGCCTACGCGCGAAAGCGCGTCCCAGACAGTCTTTTTATCGTTGGGCGTCAGCGTGCCGAACGCGTTCGTGTACGGATACCGCCCCGACGCTGCGATCTCGTACACCGTCGTCAGCTCGGGGCGTATGCGCTCCGTCGTGACGGCAGCGAGACGCTGCGCGACGTCGCGTCCGTGCATTTTTCTAATGTCGCCGCCGTCGACGCACACGACGCCCGCGAGCGCGGACAGACGGCGCGTTATCGTGTTAAGTATCGTCGATTTGCCCGCGCCGTTCGGCCCGACAAGGGATAAGACCGTGCCGCGCGGTAGACGCACGTTTATGTCGGAAACGACAGCTTTTTTGCCGTAGCCGACGGACAGACCGTCAAGCGTGAAGAAATATTCGTCTTTCACTTCGCTTTATCCCTCCTCGCCCGAGCGGCGGCGTGCCATCAGCCATATGACTATCGGCGCGCCGACGGCGCTCGTTACGGTCCCGACCGACAGATCTGCGGGCGACAGCGCGGTGCGCGCGAAAAGGTCGCATATCATGCAGAACACGGAACCGCACAAAAACGACGCGGGTATGAGCGTTTTCGGCTCCGATGTGCCGAGCATCATGCGCGTTATGTGCGGCACTGCGACGCCGACGAACGATATCGGTCCTGCGAACGCGGTCACGACGGCGGAGAGAATGCTCGATGTCAAGATCAAAAGCGCGCGGAACAGCTTCACGTTCACTCCCATCGTCAGCGCGTAGCCCTCGCCGAGCGCGTACGCCGCTATCGGCTTCGACATCATAAAGACGAACACCGACGCCGGAATAACTATCGATGCCGATACGATGACGTCGTTCCACGTCGAGGACGAGAAGCTGCCAAGCGACCAGTGCGTGAGGTTGACGATGTCGGCCTCCTTCGCAAAGTTGATGAGAAAATCGGTCACGGCTGAGCATATGTAGCTTATCATTATGCCGACGACGAGCAGCATCGACATCGACCGCACGCGTCCCGATATGAGCAGCACGAACATCATAGACAGCATCGAGCCGACGAACGAGGCGACGACTGTCACCGAAATCGGCACGCGCGTCATGTGCCCGGACAGGACTATTGTCACTACGGCGAGCAGCATCTTCGCCCCCGACGATATGCCGAGAACGAACGGCCCCGCGACGGGATTGCGGAAAAACGTCTGAAGGAGCAGTCCCGACAGCGCGAGCGCGCCGCCGAGCACGGACGCGGTAAGGAGCCGCGGCAGGCGCAGCTTCCATATTATAATACTGTCCGCGCTGTCCTCGCGCAGAAATATTATCCTCGCGATCTGTGCCGGCGAGAGTTTGACGCTGCCCGTATTCACGTTCGCCACGACGGCGGCAAAAAACATGAATATGAGAAGCGCAAACACGAGCGCGGCGCGCGCTTTTTTGCTTTTCATCGTTCGTTCTCTTATTTAATGTAGATTTTTATTTCAGTCTTACGAGATACGTCAGCGCGTCGGTGTCGGCGGACGCTTCGAACATCAGATGCATGTCGTTTATCATGCTGCCGAGCGTGTCCGATATCTGGAAATAGTCGGGAGTCGTACACCACACGTTGCCGTCCCTGACCGCCTTCATCTCGGAGAGTATCTCGGAGCGCGAGAGCATGTCGGCGAGCGTCTCGGGCTTGCCTCCCATCGACCAGATGTAGATGATGTAGTCGGCGTCCTTCGCCGCATCGTAGAACGCTTCCGCCTCCATGTTGACGGTGCCCGTCTCGCCCACTCCTACGTCGGCGAGAATGTATGTGCCGCCCGCCAGCTCGAGCATCTTCGTCATGTAGTCGCCCGCCTTGCGCGCGTACAGCTTGCCCGACGAGGTGATGTAGAACATCGCGACTGTCTTGCCGCTCGCGGGCAGCTTCGATATCTCGTCCACGTACTTTGCCTGCGCGTCGAATACCTCGTCCGCCTTGTCCTCGAGGTCAAACATCGCGCCGTAGAGCTTGACCCATTCGACTCGCGCGAGCGGGTGCTCTTCCTCCGTCGTCATGTCGAGCAGGACGTGGACGCCGAGGTTGTTAAGCTGCGTCTTTACCTCGTCGGTGAGCATGCCGGAATATATCGCGAGCGTGCAGCCGGACGCGGAGATCCGCTCGTAGTCGGGGGCGTCGTACTCTCCTATGTAGCTGAGTTTGCCCGCCGTCATCGCCGATTTGATGTCGTCTATGTACCACGCGTCGGTGTCCGTCGTCGTCATCGTCACCGAGTCGAGCGCGCCTATCGCGTTGATGAGCGACGCCGTCGGATTCGACGATATCATTATGTTCGTCACGGGCTGACGGAGCACGAACACGTCGTCGGGCACATTCTCGGGCACGTCTGCGCCCTCGGGCACGACGAGCAGCTTCGAGCCGTCCGCGACAGATATGAGCTTAAAGCCGCCGTTATAGTACGTGACCGAGAAATTCTTCGCATACGAAAGCTCCATCTCGTGGTCGACGGTCAGCGAATCATATGTGAGCGTCTGCGGCTCCGTTTCGACAGGCTCCGTTTCGGCGGCCGACGTGTCGGGCGTGCCCGACGACTGCGGCGTTTGCTGCTGCGTCTGCGGCGACTCCGTCGACGACGCGACGTCGGTCTCTTTGTCTTTGCCGCCGCTGCCCGAGCATGACGCGAGCAGCATCGACAGCGTGAGTATCGCGAGCATCATCGCGACGAGTTTTGTGATCTTCTTCGTCTTCATGGTTTTTGTCTCCTTACCACCGGGGAAAATATTTACAGAATACGCACGTACGTGCGGACTCTACATATAATATAAACTTCCCCATACCGATAAAAAGGGGTGTGCGGCGAAAAAGCCGTACACTCCCCGAAAATGCAAAAACCGACAGCGAAAAGCGACGCGCAAGGGCGCGCGCGTCCGCTGTGTCCGAACACAGATATGCGGGAAGCTGCGCCGGATTCGTACCGGCTTCGATCTACTCAGTTTACAACCTTTTGATCCGTGTTCTTTTTTATTACGGCAAGTATAGCATATTTTCCCGGGGTTGTCAATATATCGAATTTGTAATAAAAAGGCTTGAAATGAACCGTGTTTTCTCAAACGAAAAGAGTGTAAATTTTTTAATATCTGTATGCAGTAAAATGATATGACCCAGTAAAAAAGAGAAGTTCAGACTTTGGATATGGTATAATTAAGTCACCACA
>CANQMJ010000182.1 GCA_947624945.1 uncultured Clostridia bacterium
TATGAAGCGCGTCGCCGAAGGCGAGGGCGCGATGAGGTTCCTCATCGGGCGCTACGGCTCGGGTAAGAGCTTTCTGATACAACTTTTGCGCGGTTACGCGCTCGAGAGGGGATTCGTCACCGCAGACTGCGACCTCTCGATAGGGCGCAGGCTGTGCGGGTCGTCGGGCGCGGGCGTCGCCACGTACCGCGAGCTCGTGCGCAATCTTGCGACGAAGTCGTCGCCGGACGGCGGCGCGCTGCCGCAGATTTTGGCCAAGTGGATATCGGATATGAAGTCGAAGGTCGCGGCGGACGGCTTTGCGGTCGGCAGCGATGAGTTTGACAAGACCGTGCGCGCACGGATATTCGACACGGTGCGCGAGCTCGAGGGCGGCGTCGGCGGCTTTGACTTCGCGCTCGTGCTGTCGAGATATTTCGACGCGTGCGAGAGCGGCGACGAGGAGTCGAAAAGCGCGTGCATGCGGTATCTGCGCGGCGAGTACAACACCAAGACAGAGGCGAAGGCGGCGCTCCGCGTCGGCGGCATCGTCGGCGACGACAACTGGTACGAGTATATCAAGCTGATCTCGCGCCTCGCCGCAGGCATCGGATATTCGGGACTCGTCGTGTTCATAGACGAGTGCGTCAACCTATATAAGATACCGAACCGCACGAGCCGCGAAAACAACTATGAAAAGATACTGTCCATGTATAACGACACGCTCGAGGGCAGAGCGGAGCATCTGATGCTCGTGTTCGGCGGCACGCCGCAGTTTTTGGAGGACAGGCGTCGCGGACTTTTCAGCTATGAGGCGCTGCGCGGCAGGCTCGCCGACGGAAGATTCGACAGCGGCGAGTATCGCAATATGCTCGGCCCCGTCATAAGGCTGCGCAGACTGTCCGACAACGAGCTTTTGGCGCTCGTCCTGCGCGTGACGGCGCTTCATGCGCTCTACTATAACTGGCAGCCGCGCGTGTCGGAGGGCGACCCCGAGACGTTCGTCCGCGTCTGCCTCGAGACGGCGGGCGCTAATATCATGATAACGCCGCGCGAGATAATACGCGATTATATATCGGTGCTCAATATCCTTTATCAGAATCCCGAGGCGGAATTTGCCGATATCCTCGGCGACGCGGTCAAGCTCACGCCGGTGGGCGACGAGAGCGGCGACAGTGCGATCGATGAGGATAAGAGCGAGGGGGTCGGCGCGGCGGAGACGAGGCCGGCACGTGCAGATTTTGACCCGAACGATATCGTGATATAGGGTGATATAGTAATAAAAGATTTTGGGATATAGGGTTTAATGGGAGAGGGACTTTATTGTTGGGGCCCCTTTTGGTAAAAGGTGCCCCCTGCCCTCGCCAAAAGCGGACCGATTAGTGTATATCTTAAGCTATCTCTGAAGATATTGTTTCCGTTCGCTTTGTAAGAATAAAAATGTAATAAAAGTTCTTGGAATATAGGGGTTAATGGGAGAGGAACTTTTTGTTTCGGGGACCCCTTTTTGTAAAAGGTGTCCCCTACTTCGCCAAAAGCGGACTAAATAGTGATTATCTTAAGTCCGTCCTGAAGATATTGTTGTCGTTAGATTTGTCAAAATAAAAAAAGTAATAAAAGTTCTTGAAAAGAGAGGGGTGTGGGGAGAGGAAAACTTCTTCCAAGAAGTTTTCCTCTCCCCACAAAAAAACTAAATCATGAGGTCAGCCGAAGAGGTGATGGAGCGGTTTTCGCCGTTCATACAGGAATACATATATTCTCACGGGTGGGAGCGGCTGCATGAGATACAGTTGGCGGCGGCGGAGACTATACTCTGCACGGACAACAATCTGCTCATCACGTCGGCGACGGCGTCGGGCAAGACGGAGGCGGCGCTGTTTCCCATTTTGTCGGAGTTTTACTCCGACCCGCCGAAGAGCGTCGGGGCGATATACGTCGCGCCGCTCAAGAGTCTGATAAACGACCAGTTTCTGCGCGTCGACGAGCTGCTCGACGCGACGGGGATACCGGTATATCACTGGCACGGCGACGTCGCGCAGTCGCATAAGGCGAAGCTGTTGCGGTCGCCGGCGGGCATACTGCAGATAACGCCCGAATCGCTCGAGTCGATGCTGATGAACAGACCGAACGACATCCCGCGCATATTTGCCGATCTGCGCTACGTCATAATCGACGAGATACACACGATGACGAACACCGACCGCGGCAATCAGGTCATATGCCAGCTCGAACGCATCTCGCGCGCAATCGGACACCGTCCGCGCAGGATAGGACTGTCGGCGACAGTCGGCGACGTCGAGATTGCGGCTAAGTGGCTGTCGGGCGGCGACACGCGTGTGTGCGATGTGCCGGAGGTGAAGCATGTGCCGCTGCGGTGGCGGCTCGGTCTTGAGCATTTTTACCTCGCCGACGAGGAGACGCTGCACGTCGGTACGCATGAGATACGTAAGACTCCGTCGCAAGGCGATCTCGGGCTCGAACCCGACGAGATGCCGAGCGAGATCGACCCCGGATACGAGTATGTGTACGACTGCGTGAAGGGGCGGCGCGCGCTCGTGTTTTCAAATTCGCGCGAGGAGACGGAGTATGTGTGCGCGACGCTGCGTCAGATCGCGGAGAATCGCCGCGAGCCCGATATTTTCCTGATACATCACGGCAATCTGTCCGCGTCTATACGCGAGGAAGCGGAGACGCTTCTCAAAAGCGACGAGGAGCGCATGGTGGCGTGCGCGACTGTCACGATGGAGCTCGGAATCGACATCGGCAGGCTCGAACGCATCGTGCAGATAGGGTCGCCGATATCGGTGTCGTCGTTTCTGCAAAGGCTCGGAAGATCGGGTCGGCGCGGAGAGCCGCCCGAAATGATGATGGTGTTCCGCGAGGACGCGCCCGTGCCGGACACGCCGCTGCCGCAGATGATGCCGTGGGAGCTTTTGCGCGCGATAGCGATAATACAGCTTTATATCGAGGAACGGTTCATAGAGCCGCCGCTGACGAGGAAAATGCCGTTCTCGCTCCTTTTTCAGCAGACGCTGTCGACGCTCGTCGCGTCGGGCGAGTTGTCGCCGAAGCGGCTCGCAGACAGGATATTGTCGCTGCCGCCGTTCGAGGCTGTCGAGAGAGAGGATTTCAGGACGCTGCTCGTCTCGATGGTGAAAAACGATTTTTTAGAGCTGACCGACGAGGGCGGTCTGATTGTCGGCATGAAGGGCGAACGGCTGACGTCGGGATTCAAGTTTTACGCCGTGTTCAAGGACGCGGAGGATTACACGGTCCGCTGTGAGTCGGACGAGATCGGCACGATATCGGAGGCGCCGCCCGTCGGCGACAGATTCGCGCTCGCGGGACGCGTTTGGGAGGTCGAGGAGCTCGACCTCGCGCGCAAGCTGATATATGTAAAGTCGGTCGGGGGCAAGATGGAGATATCGTGGCCGGGCGAGCTCGGCGAGATTCACACGCGTATACTCGAACGCATGTACCGCGTGCTCGCGGAGGATACGGAGTATCCGTATCTCAAGCCGGGCGCGTCCAAGCGGCTCGACCTAGCGCGCCACGTCGCGAGAAATACGGGTATGTTGTCCTCGCCGCCGATCGG
>CANQMJ010000183.1 GCA_947624945.1 uncultured Clostridia bacterium
GCGGGGTCGTCAATTTCGCCCTCTCGCTTGTCAGCGGAATGCAGGCGCTTCTGCGCAGCTCGGAGGCGGTCGTCACGGAGGACGACGCGCCGCCCAAGCTGAATAAGTGGGTGGCGGAGAAATGGAAGATCAGCGTTTCCGACATCGTCACGACCTTCGCGACGATCTTCGGCGTTGTGATCGCGCTGGTGCTGTTCATGTTTCTCCCGAACTACCTCCGATCAGTTCAGATGCCCGTGTTCCTCTTGACGTATTCCGCGTCGCGGGCGGCGCGCCGCGCCGTCTCGGCGGAGATCTTTCTTTCGCGGCAGAGCGCGATAAGGCAGTTGTCCATCGTCAGCGAGCCTTCGGCTGCCGATGTGCCGAGCGCGCTCACTATCTGCGGCGTCTTCCCCTCTCTGATGAGGTTGCGTATCGCCGGCGTCACCATCATCAGCTCGCACGCGGCGACGCGTCCCTTATCCCTTCTCGGCAGAAGCTGCTGACTCAAAACCGCCATCAGCGTCGTTGAGAGCTGGAGGCGTATCTGCTTTTGTCTTCCCTCGGGGAAGACGTCGACCATTCTGTCTATCGCGTCGGGCGCCGAATTCGTATGCAGCGTCGCGAACACGAGATGTCCCGTCTCGGCTGCCGTCAGCGCCGTCTCGATAGTGTCGAGGTCGCGCATCTCACCGATGAGTATGACGTCCGGGTCCTCGCGCAGTATCGCGCGCAGACCGTTTGCATAGCTTTCGGTGTCGGTGCCGATCTCGCGCTGGTTTATCGTGCAGCGGTCGGGCGTGTATATGTATTCGATAGGATCCTCGAGCGTGATTATGTGGTCGCGGTACGTGTGGTTGATGCGGTCGAGCATCGCGGCGAGCGTCGTCGATTTACCGGAACCGGTCTCGCCCGTCACAAGTACGATGCCGCGGTTCAGCTCCGGCAGCCTTGAGACTGCGGGCGGCAGTCCGAGGTCGTCGAGGTTCGGTATCTTTTCGGCGAGTATACGTATCGCCGCCGAGACGGCGCCCTGCTGACGGAAAAGATTGACGCGGCAGCGTATGCCGCCGGGGAAAGTCAGCGCAAGGTCGAGCTCGCCTATCCTCTCCATCTTCGCATATTCCCCGCCCGCCATCTCGCGGGCGTATTTTTCGCAGTCCTCCGCCGTGAGGGGAGCCGCGCCGGGATAGTCGTCGAGCGACCCGTCTACGCGTATTCTCGGCGGGAGGCCTTTGACAAGGTGAATATCGGAGCTTCGGTTAGCGCGTGCGCCGGATATCAGGTCAATGAGCGGCAGTGCCATATTTGCGCCGCCTCCTTTTCTCGGAAGTATTCATAATAGTTTCGGCTGTGCCGAAACTATTAAACGGGACGTCCCGTTTATGTTTTTTGATTTAGTCAACCGTCGAATTGAGCACACGGATCGCCTCGGCGGAAGATGTGACGCCGTCGAGCACGAGCTTTCTTGCGCCCTCTGCAAGCGAAATATAGTGCTCATGGTTCAGATATTCTGAGAGCTCCGAGCGGTGACGCCCTTCAACGATCGCGCGCTTTAGCTTCCTGTCGAGCATCAGTATTTCAAATACGCCTATCCTGCCTCTGTAGCCCGTATGGTAGCAGTGCGCGCACCCGCGTCCGCGATAGAATTTTACATCTTCCCCGCCGTTCATGCCGAGACGCTCGAGCTCCTCCTCCGATGGCTCGTATTCCTCGCGGCAATCGGGGCATATGCGGCGCACGAGACGCTGCGAAACGATGCCGTTCAGTGCCTCTGCGATGATATAAGGCTCGACGCCGATATCGACAAGTCTGTCGAGCGCCGATATCGAGTCGTTCGTATGTACGGTACTGAGCACGAGATGTCCCGTTATGGCGGCGCGCATCGCGATCTCGGCGGTCTCGCCGTCGCGTATCTCGCCGACCGCAATTATATCCGGGTCCTGACGAAGTATGGCGCGCAGACCGCCCGCAAACGTCATGCCCGTCTTTTCGTTTATACCGACCTGGTTCACGCCGTCAAGGTCGAACTCGACCGGGTCCTCGAGCGTGACGAGGTTCACTTCTTCTTTATTGAGAGAGCGTATCATCGTATACATCGTGGACGATTTGCCCGAGCCTGTAGGACCGACGATGAGCACCATGCCCGTCGCGTTTCCGATAAGAGCGTTATAGCGGCGGAGGTTCTCGCCGTCAAGTCCGATCGCGGCGGCGTCGAGCAGCTGATTCGTCTTGTCGAGCAGACGTATGACGATCTTCTCGCCGTATATCGTCGGTAAGGTCGAGATACGAAGGTCGATGTCCGCACCCTTTACGCGGGCGTTCGATCTGCCGTCCTGCGGTACACGGCGCTCGGAAATATCCATGCCGCCCATTATCTTTATTCTCGAAATAACGGAATCCTGAAGCTCGCGCGGCACCGTGAGAATCGGACGGAGCAGTCCGTCTATACGCATTCGAACTCTCATATCGCCTGCGCTCGGCTCAAGATGTATGTCGCTCGCGCGTTCAAGCGCGGCGCGCTCGATTATCGAATTGACGAGCCGGACTGTCGGTGCGGACTGGACCTCTTCGTCAAGGCTCTCCGAAAGCGCCGCCTGCGCTGTCTCGCGCCTGCCGCCTGTCTCCCAGCGCATCTCCTCGATCGCCTGCGCCGCACCTTCGTTTCCGTAAAGCGTTGCTATCGCGCGGTCGACGGCGGTGGCGGACGCTATGCGTGGGGTGACGCGTTTGCGCGTTGCCGCGCGGACGTCTTCTATCGCAACGTAGTTGAGCGGGTCCGCCATCGCGATGATGAGTTCGTCTCTGACGAGCTTGACGGGGACGACGCTGTGACGCTTCGCGATGCTCTTCGGCAAAACGGAAGCAAGCTCGACCGGAATATTTACCTTTGTCGGATCGATATAGTCTATGCCGAGCTGGAGCTGCATAGTCTCGATAAGCTCCTCTTCCGTTATGATCCCCTCATCTATCAGGACGGCTCCCAGCCTTTTATGCGTAGTCTTCTGAACATTGAGAGCGCGGTCGAGCTGCTCGTTCGTGATGAGACCCGCAGAGATAAGCAAATCGCCGAGTCGCATATATGCCATACCCGATATACCTCTCGTTTGTCCGGCTGACTGTCGGCAAAAAGCCCGCCGCCTGTAATGATACTATGCTCCGTCTTCTGCCCGGAGCCGATCCGAAATACATTTAGATTATAACATGCGGCGATATTAGTGTCAAGAAATTCTTTTTACAGAGCTGTCGTATTTTGCCTTTTCCTGTCGTTTTTTCTTGTATCAAAGCGGTTTGAAATTTACCCCCCCCCCCCGCGAGAAATGTTAATATATTATAGAATATAGTCAATGTATTCCTTATTTGCGGCTGCATTTTCTCTAAAGCGAAAGTAATATTTTTCGGGAATCGAAACCGCCGCAGCTCACGAGCATCGAGCCGGAGGCTTCGCAGCGTCAAATTCACGCACTTTACTCGTGCGATGCTCGACACTGTCACAAACGGGCATCGAGCCGTAGGCTTTCCCAGCGACAAATTCGCGCACGGTGCTCATGCGTTGACGGCGCGACACGGCTCGACGCAGACACG
>CANQMJ010000184.1 GCA_947624945.1 uncultured Clostridia bacterium
CGGAACGGCGAGCCGCTCTCGACTCGCGGCATCACGCTCGACATGACGCATTTCGCGCTCGGCGGACGCTCGTATCTCGTGTGGTCGGAGCGCTATCACATCGGCTCGCCCGACGATTCGGGCTCGATGCTGTACATAGCCGAAACGGACGCGAAGCGTCCGTGGAGACTTTTGACAGAGCCGCTGCTTCTGTCGCGTCCGCTTTACGCGTGGGAGAATCAGTCGGGGACGATAAACAACGAGGGTCCGTATCCGCTGTTTTGCGGCGGCAAGCTGTATCTCTCGTATTCGGGCGGCGCTGCGGGCGGATTTTCGTATTCGACCGGCTGGCTCGTGCTCGACTGTGACGATGACCCGCTCGAGGTCGAAAACTGGTACAAGGTGCCGTACCCGGTGCTCGCGTCGCAGTACGTGAACGGCGTCGACGGTCCCGGTCACATATCGTTCTTCCGCACGTATGAGTGCGACGTCATGATGGCGTATCACGCGCAGCGTCCCGGTCAGGACGGCAGGCGGTGCTCAGCAGTTTCGCCCGTACACATCGGCGAGGACGGCGTGCCGCGTCTATACCCGCTTTCGTGACGTGCGCGTCCGTTTTCACTGATTCCGCGTGAAAAATCCACATTCATCTCTTGACGTTCGCGCGATTGTATGCTATAATAAACACATAAGAATATCATATCCGAACGGCGGAGGTGAAATTTATGTATTTGGCTATCAATGACGACAAGATCCCCGGCACGGTCGTATACAAGCGCGACATGGACGGCTCGACAGGACTCGACTTTCTCAAGAAGATATTTTTCTTAAAGGACGGCATACTGTTGACGCAGGTGCGCAACGTCTCGGGCGTCGACGGCTCTACGCTGCAGAACTGGGTCAAGCGCGGCTGGATATCGAACACGAAGAATAAGCTGTACTCGATAGACGGCTTCGCCCGCATCATCATCATCAACATGCTGCGCGAGACGATGCAGCTCTCGAAGATATCGTTTCTGCTCTCCTACATCAACGGCAGTCCCGACGACCGCTCCGACGACATAATTCCCGAGTCGAAGCTCTACGACTACATCTGCCGCATCACGGACTCGATTCTCGGCGACGATTCTTACGACGACGTAAGACTGCGCGAGCACATCATGTCCTGCATCGAGGAGGACGAGCTCAACCCGCTCATCCCGGACGCGAAGTCGCGTCTTGCAAAGGCGCTCGAGATAATCGTCACCGCGCGCTACGCGGCGATAGTGAAGGAGCATTCGGACGAGCTCTTCGACAATCTGACAAAATAAAAAAGCACGAAAAGGGGGACGCAGTGCGTCCCCCTTTTCTTTTGCCGTTTGCGCGGCGATCATTCACCGTTTACGGACAAAGCCTGATTATGGTATGCGTATCCGGCGCGCCGTCCGTCATCGGCGTTATTACGACCTCATATTTGTCGCCTTCCCCGCATCCCGTGCACTGAAGGTCGAGATAGTTGTCGACGGTGATGTTCGTCCGTTCGCGCCCCGTGAACACCTCGACGATGTTTTCGCCGTCGAAGTCCTCGCGGTCGTAGGGCGTCCACTTATCCGCCGATCCTGACGGGTTCTTGACCTCGATGAGCAGTTTCCCGCTCTCTTCTTCCGCCGAGAAATATTTTATGAACGTCGGGTCGCCGACGGCTCTGACGAGCGCGCGTTCCCGCACCCCGTCGATGAACGATATCCTGCACACGTTGCCGACTGCGGCGCTTGTGAACATGCACGGTTCAAATTCTTCCTCATACATCGTTTTGTCGATTGTTTTTGACATGATCTTTTCCTCCGTTTCGTTTTTTTCTCCGAAAAGAACGCCGATCGGCACGCCGAGCGCATCCGCTATCGCAGGGAATAATGTGACGTCCGGCAGCCCGACTCCGCACTCCCATTTTGAGATCGCCTGCGGTGAAATGCGGAGCATTTCAGCGAGCGCCGACTGCGACAGTCCTTTTTTTCGTCGGAGATTTGATATGATGTTGCAAAAATCGCGTAAGTCATACATGGCCATGTCCTCCTTACGAAAAAAGTATAGCACAGAGAGACGGGGCGCGCAATAACCGCTCTGTTGCGGGGGCGGGAAATTCGTTCATTTGCATCGACGGGCGGCAGCTTTCTCTGTCGGAAAAGTCAAAAAGTGCATATCAAAAAAAAACTCGCCCGCACAACGGTTTTCCGATGTGCGGGCATGTCGTTTTATCAAATACTCTGTCTTGCGAACGACCGTCAAATGACAACACCGTATAAAGCATGACAACACCATCAGCGGTGCGGCGGTAATCGGAAATCCAAAATATAAGACCAAACGCCCGTTTCCGACGGCTGGAATGTGTCAGCCGTATCGGAGACGGGCGCTTGATTTTGGCGGGCTTGTGCGGGAGCATTTGTTCCTGTAATCGCATTGAAAATGGACTAATGCACTACGCTTCCTATTATCGCTAAGGGAAAATCGCCGGAGCTTGTTCTCTTCGACACAGGCGGAGTTTCAGAATGTCAAATTTCATCAACCGTCTTTACGGGCAGCGAATTTTTCACATTTTAGCGTCATTATGTTAAATATTGAGTGTAAGGCTGTTCGATAAAGCAGAATTTGATAGTTCGTTTTTCCAAAGCTCTTGGAAAAGTTCGTTTAAGCGTATATAATACTGTTAGTGAATGAATAGGAGGACGTCTTATGCTCGACGCAATTTCCGTAAAAGAGGCTGCGAAAAAATGGCAGATTTCCGAACGACGGATTCAGAAGCTGTGCGAAAATGGCAGAATTGAAAGAGTGAAGCGATTCGGGCATTCCTGGATGATCCCCGCAGACGCAAAAAAACCCTGTGATTTAAGAAAACGCCGAAAGGCAGACAAAAGCGAGGTGGAAACTGCTCATGAACATCAATAATATCAATTTTACTTCCTTTATCCGGGTAGCGGAGGCGGGCAGCTTCAACAAGGCCGCCGAGGATTTATATATCACTTCCACCGCACTGATTAAACAGATCAATCTGTTGGAAAACGATTTGGGGTTGCGCCTCTTTGACCGGACGCATCGGGGACTGACGCTGACGAAAGCCGGAGCGTCTCTTTACAAAGACGCCAAGTACATCACGGACTACTGCCGGGAAGCGGTCGAGCGCGCAAGAAGCGCGGAGCTTCAGAGGGAGCAAGTAATCCGCATCGGGACTTCCCCCATGATGCCCGCTCAAATGTTGATGGATCTGTGGCCGAAAATTCACGAACACTGTGCCGACGTGAGCTTTAAGCTGGTTCCTTTTGAAAACACCTCGGACAATGCAAGAGAAATCCTGAAAAACTTAGGGCAGAACATTGATGTCGTCACCGGCTTTGTGGACGAGCTTCTCATGAGCCAGCGGAATTGTAGGGGGCTGCTGATCGAAAACGAGCCGCTTTGCTGCGCGGTGTCCATCTATCACCCGCTGGCATCCAAAGAAAAACTGACGGTGCAGGATTTGTACGGAAAAGACCTGATGATGATTCATCGCGGGTGGTGCCGTCATATGGACGACCTGCGGGACGATTTGACGGAAAA
>CANQMJ010000185.1 GCA_947624945.1 uncultured Clostridia bacterium
CATACGAATACGGCTGCAAGCTGTTTTTGAAGCGCATGGAATGTGCGATAATGATGCAGGCAGCTATGTACGAGGACGCGAAAGAGCGAGAAAAGACCGAATAAAAATGGATCGCCCGCCGGTATTCCGGCGGGCGTCGCTGCATTTGTTTTTTTTATCGCTCGGGCTTTGCCAGAACGAATGAACCGCAGTCCGTACACTGTACGACCGTCGGGTTCTGCTCATGCGTCACGACCTTGATCTTGTCAAGGGCGCAGTAGTCCTGATAGCCGCAGTGGTTGGCGCACTGTACGACTGTACATTCGATGCTGCGGTTGGGCTTGCACTTGCATTTGTCATTGCACTTGTTGTCTGTCATCTTGTCTTTATCCTCCGGACAATATTTTTTCTTCACATCCTCTATCCTTACACGACATATGATGCGCATATTTCGCAAAAAAATACGTGACAAACGTATTTTTTTCAAAAACGCACTTGACTTTCGCCGCGCCGTGTGATAGAATACTTTGGCGCGCAGGAAAGAGCGCGTGTAACTGGGTGTGGCGCAGTTGGTAGCGCGCTACCTTGGGGTGGTAGAGGCCGCTGGTTCAAGTCCAGTCACTCAGAAATAGAGAAGGGACGCAAAGCGTCCCTTCTCTATTTCTCAGCGATTTGCTCGCAAATTAGCTTTGAGTTTCACGAAGTGAAACTCGAGGCGGAACCAAAGGTTCCGCACATGGTTCAAAGTCCAGTCACTTTGATTTGCTCGCGAACCAGAGCGGAACCGAAGGTTCCGCACTTGGTTCAAAGTTCGGTCACAGCGATTTGCTCTCGAATCAGCTTTGAGTTTCGTTCGCGTTATGTGACGGTTTCCCGAATTTTTTGCATATTTGCATAATATTTGACGATTGCCTATTGCAAAAACCGAATCCGTGTTGTATAATACATATACAGATGTATAAAATAGCGGAAAAACGCGGATAACGCGGCAGTCGAGGTGAGCGCGCACGTGAAAATAATCGGTTTGTGCGGCGGGAGCGGCTCGGGAAAAACTACGGCGTCGGATTTTTTTGCGTCGCTCGGCGCCGCTGTGATCGACACCGACCTCGTATGGCACGAGCTGTGCCGCCCCGGTTCCGACTGTGTGCGTGAGCTTGCGGACGAGTTCGGTCATGATATAATCGACAGTGACGGCGGACTCGACAGGTCGGCTCTCGGCTCGATAGTGTTCGCGGACAGCGTCAAAAGAGCGAGACTGAACGCAATATCGCACGCGCGCATAAAGGACGAGACGGTGCGCAGACTGCGCATGTTTGAGTCGAGAGGAAAAGATGCCGCCGTAGTCGACGCGCCGCTTCTTTTCGAGTCCGGCTTTGACAAGCTGTGCTGTGTGACTGTCGGCGTCGTCGCCGACAGAGAAACGCGCATCGCGCGTATAATTGCGCGCGACGGGATAGATGTAGCGCGCGCCGAGGCGAGAATTGCGGCGCAGATAACGGATGAGGAATTGAGACGCCGCTGTGACTATATAATAGTAAACGACGGGGACAAAAACGCGCTTTACGAACGCACCGCGTCGCTCTATAAACAGATCGTGGGAGTTGATATTCACTGAAAAAGGCGCTTCTTCGCAGCATAGCCGTGATAGTCATCGTGACGCTGTCGATACTGTCGGGAATGTGGATAAGCAGAATAATGGACAGGATGGACCGCGCGTCGCACCCTCAGCAGTATGCGGATTTTGTGTCGAAATATTCGGAAGAGTACGGCGTGCCGGAATATATTATTTACGCGGTCATAAAGACCGAGAGCGATTTTGACAGCGCGGCGATGTCGGAGGACGGCGCCATCGGGCTGATGCAGCTTATGCCGGACACGTTCTCGTGGCTGACGGACATACAGGACGAGTCGTATGAAACGGGCATGCTGTACGACCCGGAGACTAACATACGTTACGGCACGTACTATCTTTCGTATCTGTACGGTCTGTACGCACGGTGGCCGACCGCGTATGCGGCGTACAACGCGGGACCGAACAACGTCGACGAGTGGCTGACGGACGGCAGATATTCAAAGGACGGAATGAGTCTTTACAATATACCGTTCCCGGAGACGGAGAATTTCGTCTCGTCTGTCGAGAAGTCGGCGAAGCTGTATGAAGAACTGTATTACAAGGACAGGAGCGATAACTATGCGCAGACATGACAGGGAAGTGACCGACCCGGAAAAAATACGGGCGGTGATTGACGGCTGCGGCTGCATGAGGATAGGTTTCATAGACGGTGACGAGGTATATATCGTTCCGCTCGATTTCGGTTATATAGAAAACGGCGAAAAGTATACGTTTTACTTCCACGGCGCGAAGGAAGGACGCAAGGCGGAGCTTCTCAAATCGTCGCCGAAGGTCGGATTTGAGGCGGACGCGAAGCATGAAGTCGTCGGAAACTACGAGGGTTGCATGTGTACGGCGCTTTATGAAAGCGTTATAGGCACGGGCGTCGCGAGCATCGTCGAGGACGACGGCGAGAAGCGGCTCGGACTCGACGCCATAATGAAGCACGCGGCGGGACGCGTCGGGTGCGAGTATAACGCGCACGCGTTCGAGCGCGTATGCGTGTTCAAAGTCGAATGTACGCAGTTGACGTGCAAAATACACGAATAACTGCAAATAATTTCAATACATGAGGTAAAGAAAAATGTCGGAAAAGACAAAGGAAATGAAAGAACAGCTTTTCTACAGAAAGAAGAGCGCTTATGAAGTCGAAGGCGAGGCGGGCATCGCCAAGGCATACGAATTCGCTCGCGGATACGCGGACTTTATCGGCAAAGCAAAGACGGAGCGCGAAGCAGTCACAGAGGGTATAAACATACTCAAGGCGCACGGATTCTCGGAATATCAGCTCGGCGACAAGGTCAAGGCGGGCGACAAGCTCTACTATAACAATCGCGGCAAATGCCTGCTCGCGTTCGTCGTCGGCTCGGAGCCGATAGAGAACGGCATCCGCATCTCGGCGGCTCACGTCGACTCGCCGAGAATAGACATGAAGCAGCACACTGTATACGAGAACACCGGCTTCGGATATCTCAAAACGCACTACTACGGCGGAATCCGCAAGTATCAGTGGGCGACGATACCGCTCGCGCTGCACGGCGTCGTCATGAAGAAGAACGGCGAGTCCGTGTATGTGACGATAGGCGAGGACGAGGGCGACCCCGTATTCTGCATCACGGATCTGCTCCCGCATCTCTCCAAGGATCAGTCGTCGCGTCCGCTCGACGCGGCTTTCACCGGAGAGGGACTCAATATACTCATCGCGTCGCGTCCGTACGCGACCGAGGACGATCCGTATAAGACGAGCGAGCCCGACGAAAGAGTAAAGCTCACGGTGCTCAAGTACTTCAACGACAAGTACGGCATCGTCGAGGACGACTTCATCTCGGCTGAGCTGTGCGTCGTACCCGCCGACAAGCCGCGCGATATCGGTCTTGACAGAGCGATGATAGGCGCGTACGGTCACGACGACAGAGTTTGCGCATAC
>CANQMJ010000186.1 GCA_947624945.1 uncultured Clostridia bacterium
CTCGTCGCCTCGCCGTCGCGCGCGACGCCGTGGAGCGCTTCGCTCCACCAGTTATACGCGTTCACCCCGAGTCGCGGGATGGCGGGCGCCGTCATCGCTGTGAGCTGGGAATATTTTTCCTCCCTCGTCATCCGCGACACAAGGTCGACGGCGCGCTCCTTATCGGTCAAATTAACATCGAGGTAAGCGCATTTTTCGGTTGATTCGTTCATTTTCGGTTGCCTCCGTTTTTCTGTGATTTCGGCGATGCCGCCGAGGTCATATATTTCCGTGTAGCCCATGGCTTTTGAAATACTGCACGCCGCCCTGCTCTTCGCGCCGCTCCGACAGCAGAATATTATCGGCGACGATCTGTCGGGGATGTAGCCGCGGAGCGCGTCCTCAAGCTCGTAAAGCGGGATATTGATGCTTTGCTCGATTCGGGACATCGCGTACTCGTTTTCGTCTCTGACGTCGACTATCACCGCTCCCGCGTCCGCCATTTCAAGCGCTTTTTCGAGCCGTATCTTTTGCTGCCTGAGAATATCGAAGTCGACGGTCTTATAAAAATATCCCTCTCCCGCAAAGACGACGCTTTTGCCGTTTGACGCGGCGGCGTAAATTTTATGCTTTGAAACATTTCTCAAAATATTGCACTTCGGACACTCCGGCATCACGAGCGCGCGCCCGTCCGAAAGTCCCGCGACTGTCTGCATGCCGCATGAAACCGCGCATGTTATTGATGTCCCGTCTATGTCGACGGTGCGCCCGAAGCCGTAGACGTTCAGGTCGCGCTTTGTCCATACGCCGCCGAGCTGCGTCGTGACGGCGATGGTACGACCGTCGTCTCTTCCGTATGCGAAAAATCCCGTATCGACCGATGCTATGCCGTCAAATTCGGCGGCGGCTCCGTAATATTCACTGTAAGGGAACTCCGTCCAAGCATCGGCGTTTTCGCTTATTACGGCTTTGCCGTCCGATGTCACGCAGATGCACCGTTCATCGTTTGATGCGATGCCAGTGACGCTGCCTGTTCCCGAGTAAACCTCTTTCACGTCACCGCCGCGCGTGACGGAATAAATTTTGCCGTCCGTGCCGCCGACAATGACGACGCCGCGAAATTCGCGTGCGCATATTAAATCCGAGGTGATCTCTGTATATATCGGCTTCGCGCCGCTGCCGCCGACAAATATCAACGTGCCGTCTTCTCCCGCCGCGACCGCTCCGTTCGGGCATTTGCATACCGCGTAAAGCGTTCGGTCTGTGCCGGAATTTACAGTCACAGACTCGCCCGACGCGTTCACAAAATCGAGCCTGCCGCCGTAGCCCGCGAGCAGAAATCCGTCCTTATATGCACACGCGGACAAATACGAATCGCGGACGTTCTGCTTTTGAAAACTGCCGCTCGCCATTATATCGTCGGTTCAGCCGCAGACGAACCCGGCACTGTAAAACTCGCAGATGTCACAGTCGCTTTTTGCGTTAAAGACGAGGAAAACGCCCCACCGTTCGCTGAGATTGTTTATCTCGTCCGCAGGAAGGGTGAACGCAGTCGTTTCCTGCTTCATGTCCCCGGTCAGCGTGATCGTCCCGAGCTTTCTGCTCCCCTCGCCGACCGAAACGATATTTCCGCCGCCGTCACGCTCGACGGGTGTGTTGACTGCGGACGCAGGACGCAGATATACGTCGACGGAAGCGTCCACCCCGAGCGGCTTTATCTCGACTTCGAGCGACTTTTTTCCGTCTGACAGCGCATCAAGATCGAAGTTGAAGTATTTTATTCCCGCGACGACGCCGTTTTTGACGTTGACTATCGGCAAAGTCCTGACCGTTTCTTCGTATGCGGGCGCGATCCTCGCCCCGCCAGTCAGATAGCACGCGATACCCGCCGAATGCTTTTTGTACGGATCGAGTCCCTCAATAAAGAACCCCTCCGAGGTGACCTCCGCCGTCGATATCCTCACCTCGCCGCCGTCCGAAACAGGCATCTCGTCCCACTCGACCGATATCGGCTCGACCACCGACTGACGCGCGAACGTGTGAAGATTTCTGTGATAGAATATGTACCACTGACCGTTTATCTCGCAGATGCTCCCGTGCGTGTTGCCGCCGAAAAACGTGCGGTCGTAGCCGCCGCGTCCGTTCGGGATCACCTCGCCCGCCGCGTCGACGATAATGCCGCCCCACTTCCACGGTCCCTTCGGGCTGTCGCCGTATCCGTATGCGAGCTGGCTGAAATTTTTGCCCGTCGGCTCGTCCTCAAGTCCGTTTCGGCTGTATACAAAGACGTATTTGTTGCCGACTTTTCTTATCGACGACGCCTCGAAAAAGCCCCATTTGCCGACGTTTTCGTCCTGATATATGTTGAAATCCGCCGGATCATAGTCCGGCGCTTTCATCTGGTTATAGCTCGGGATATTCCTGTGCGCGTCCGTCCCCGGCTTGAGCGTCGACATATTGTCCTCGTCGAGCATGCCCCAGTATGAATCTGTGAAGCCCCAGTACCCGTAAACAGCGCCGTCGTCGTCGACGAGGACTGCGGGATCAAAGCCGAACACGCCCACAGTCTCGGTCGTGCTGTCCTCTTTCCGGTTCACGACCTCGAACGGTCCGTCCGGGCGGTCGGACCTGCACACCATCGAGTTGCGTCCCCACGCCTGAGTGTTAGGGTAGAGATAATATGTCTTTTTGCCGTCCTTTTCGACAAGAGCGACGTCCGGCGCGTACAACGTATCCGCCGAACCGTTCACTATTGACTCGAATATGACGCCGTCTCGCCGCCAGTCAGAAAGGTCTTCGGTCGGAGCCGACCACACGACAAGGTCCTTGCCGCAGTATTCGGTTTTGAGCATGTCGTGCGAGCCGTAGACATAGACACGGCATTTGCCGGGGCAGTCGGGGTCCTCGAATACATACGGCTCGCCGTCGGGAATATATTCCCACAGCGGAAGATACGGGTTGCCCTGATGTTCCGCGTTATAATTCACAACTGCGTGCATGTCCGCTTTTTCCATAACTTTTCCTCCGCTTCGACTGTTTTGCGCGCGGTCGTCACGGCGCATCGGTTCTTTTCAAGCTTTATTTTATACATCTCATCTAAGAACGATAGTACCATATTTTACATCTCGTGTCAAGACGGCGCAGGCATACTGTGTGTGATTTTTATACTTGCCGCTCCTGCAGCACGATGCCCGTTTGCTCCGAGAGACCGGTATATTTTCTATACGCTTTTTCACAAATTCTTTTACATGACCGAAACATAGCCGGTGTGTGCCGGCTTCATCTGAAATCTAAACAAAAAGAGCTGACCGATTTGATCAAAATCAGTCAGCTCTTTACTTATGAATTGAATAACTTATTTTGTCCCAAAGTGTTGCAAAAATCGATCGCCAAAAAATGAAAGTCCGAAAGTGCCAGTAAATACTGGACTTTCGGACTCATCAAAACCAAAGAGATTCATTCCCACTCGACAACTACTAATCAATTTTGTTTAGAGATTATTATTTGTCGTGTATGTAGGTCTTTTGATTATT
>CANQMJ010000187.1 GCA_947624945.1 uncultured Clostridia bacterium
GGCGCGCTCTGCGCGGTCGGGAAGGTCGACGAAGGCTTCGCCATGCTCGAAAAAGCTCTCGATATCTGCGCGATTTGGCGCCGTTTCCCGAAAAAGAGCCGCCTGCCGCTCGGGGATGTGTTCGGCTCCCCGATGGTGGAGATACACGGCATGCCGAACATATTTTACCCGGACGGGTCGACATCGTGGACGCCGGAGACGATGCTGTTCTGGTGGCTGCCCGGCGACATAGTGAACGCGCTCGAGACGTGGCATTGGTTCGACGGCGTGCGCGGCGACGAAAGATTCGCGTCATCACTCGCGCGTGCGAAGTCGATAAAGGAGCCTGATTGACAAAAAACAGGGGGGACCGCAGTCTCCCCTGTTTTTGATGCGCCTGTCCGCATGAAAGCGTATGATTTAGTGAAAATATTATCGTCAACGTCTTGACAAACGCGTGCGCGGTGTGGTAAAATATCGGCGTCGCGTTGAGAAGCGGACGCGGCACAACAAGGCACGGAGAAGTCGCCTAGTTGGTCGAGGGCGCGCGACTGGAAATCGCGTAACCGCCAAAAACGGTTCAAGAGTTCGAATCTCTTCTTCTCCGCTCGGTAAAAGCACAACATATAGTGGCTTATGCGTAACGTCACCGCCGTATGTTGTGCTTTTTCTTTGCATGAAAATTGCCGTACCCCTTATCGGTACCAATTGAGTTGCGCTTAAAAATACTGTCCAAACCTACGCAAAATTTTTTGTGCATTTCGCATACTTGCGTAAGAACGAGGGTAATGATATAATTCAGTCGTAATGAAACTATGGAGAGGGACGGTGCGAATACATGAGCGACAAAGAAAGAATAATGCAGCTCGTCGACAAAACGCCGGAATACAAGCTCGGATACATTATAGCGTATATACAAGGTCTGAACGCCGACGAAGAAGCGGACGACTCTTTCTGCGAAAAACTGTATCAGGATTATTTGAACAGCGACGACCCCGACAAAGACGAGTTTGTTTCGCTCGAAGACGCGGCGCGCGCTTGACGTATACAAATGATCACACGGGAGAGGGGATCGGTTCCCCCCCTCCCGTGTTTTTATTTAGATGCAGCGCCGACACATTTTTACCGCTTGACAATAACCGACAGACGTGTATAATTATTTGTTGATATATCAACATTCGGGCACACAGACTCGCCGAAAAAACGGAGGTATGCGTTATGAACGCACGGTTTGAAAATTTCACGACATCGATACTGAAAATATACAAGCTGATACAGAAGATCAAGCTGCGCGAGATGGAGAGCTTCGGTCTGCGCGCGATCCATGTCATGTGCGTCTCTTATCTTGAGGAAAACAGGGACGGACTCACTGCGGGCGAGCTCGTCAGGCTGACGCTCGAGGACAAGGCGGCTATATCGCGCGCGCTCGGCACGCTGCGCGACGACGGTTACATCGAATATATCACGCGCTCGTACAATTCAAAAGCGCGCCTCACCGACAAGGGCGTCGACCTCGCGCGCCGTATAGACGAGAGGATGAGCCTCGCCGTGGACGACGTGGGCGAGGGCTTTTCGCAAAACGACACCGAGACTATGTACCGACTGCTCGGCAAAATAACGGAGCGGCTCGAGTCGTACTACGACAGACTGCAGGCGGATTGACGGCGTATCCGTCACCCCTCGACCGTGACGCGGTCGCCGCCGACGTCGAACACCCACACGGGACGGTAAAACCCCTTCGAGTCGAGTTCGTAGCCGAGCTCGCACGAGGAAACAGTCAGCGTGCCCGCGTCCGCCAAACGCGCGCTGCCGCAGAAGCTGCCGCGCTTTATGCGCTCCATCGCCTCCGACTGCGATATGAGCTTCTCGTCGGCGACGTGCTCGCGATCGGTCATAGTGTTGTCGACGGACTTTATGTGATATGCGCCGTCATCGTCTGCGGCGACGCGGCAAAGGAGCGTACATGACATACCGCAGCCGCGTTCGAGCGTGAACAAATACCCGTCGTCGTTTTCTTCAAAGTCGGCGTCCGTCGGCACGTCAATGCCGACCTCGGAGAGCAGCGCCTCGACTTCGTCTCTGTCGAGTCCGGACACGTTCCCGCTTCCCCAAAAGCCGTACGACGACAACGTGTAGCTGCCGTCCTTCATCTCCACCATTACGCTGCCGACGGTCTGGCACGAGAAATACGCGGCGTTGTCGTAGTAGTCGACGTAATATGCGCCGCTCGCCTCAAGCTCGTCCGTCATGCCGAGACGGGACAAAAGCTCGCGCGCGAGAGTTTCGCAGCCTTTTTTGTCGAGCGACTGCGCACGGTATACGGGCGCGGTCACGCGCTCGTCCGAGAGAGGACATTCTATATCCCATTCGACGCCCGACATATCGAGGCGGTACGCGGGCGCGGACGCGAGGTTCCCGTACGGCTGCGCGTAATAGACGATGAAGATCGAGCAAATCGCGAGCGTCGCCGCTATCGGGAATTCCGCGTACAGGAGCGCGCGGCGCGCACGGTGAGCGGCGCCTTTTTCGAGCGCGGTCAGTATCGCCATCGCGGACATAAGTCCGACGGCGCCGCCGAGCGCGTTGCAGAAGATGTCGTCGACGTCGAACGTGCCGCGCTTTAAGACGAGCTGCGCCGTCTCGATGAGGGACGTCATAGCGAGCACGACGGCGAACGACACATACGTGCGGCGGAACACCTTGAACGAAAGGGGCAAAAGCGCGCCGAACGGCACGAACATCAAAACGTTCAAAAGCACGTTCGCCCACGGCTTGAACTCGAACGTGTTCCACGCTTCGCGCCATGCGCGGAACAGGTGCAGATTGACGGCGGCGCCTTCCTCGGTGCGCAGCAGCGTCAGATACAGTATCGATGCGGTGCAGCCCGCGAGCGCGAGCACGGCGACGGCTCTGCCGAGCGGGAATTTGCGCTCGCCGTGATATTTTACGCGGAATATTACGGCAAAAACGGCGACTGCGGCGAGCGCCGCCAAAGCAGCGACAGCTGCGAAAGTGAGCGCGCCGCCGAGATGGTCAAGTATATATTTGAGAAAATCGTTCATGTGCGGTCTGTCGTACCCTACTGTAATATGTGATATAGTACACATATGATACACCGGCAACGAGCGTTTGTCAAGGGAGGAAAGGGAAACTTTTATAAAAAGTTTTTGCAAAAAAACGTTTTAAGCGTTCCGCGTCAGCGACAAAATGCGTTGCCGCAAACGGGCGTCGGGCCGGAGGCTTCCCGGTTCACCCTACGCGCACCATGCTCGTGCGCTGACGGCGCGCTCATCGTCCGACGCAGACACGACGTTTTGACGGCGCAGTCGACGTGCCGCGAGGGAGCTGTTATGCCGAAGTGTTGACGCGGTCTGCGCCCCGATGAATTTCTTGCCGCCGACTGGATAACATCGACGAACACACGGGAGCCTCTTTCGGGTTCGACAAGGGGGACTTTCTTGCGAGAAAGTCCCCCTTGTCAAAAACC
>CANQMJ010000188.1 GCA_947624945.1 uncultured Clostridia bacterium
CTTTGCATACCTGACGTGGTGACGTCTTTCACACCTTAAAGCAGGTTTTTGACAAGGGGGACTTTCTCGCAAGAAAGAGATAGTACGGGATGAGGACCCTTTCTTTTTAAGAAAGGGTCCTCCCCCGAACCCCTTCTCCTAAAGAACACCGCGTTATCGTCTCGGCATAACAGCTTCCTCGCGGCATGTCGAGTGCGCTGCCGAAACGTCGTGTCTCCGTTTGACGCTGGACGCGCCGTCATCGCCCGAGTAAAGTGCGCAAACGTGAAGCTGCGAAGCCTACGGCGCGCTGCCATTACTTGGACGACGAGTGTTTCGTCTCGCAAGATCTGAATTGTCTGCTGTTTTAATTATACAAGAAAAAGACGGTACGGCGTACGCCGTACCGTCTTTTATCATTTCATCACACCGCCGCGAACGCCGCGTCGAGGTCGGCGATGATGTCGTCGATGTCCTCGAGTCCGACCGAGAAGCGCACCATGCCCGCCTCGATGCCGGCGGCGACGAGCTGCTCGTCGGTGAGCTGGCGGTGAGTCTCGCTCGCCGGATGGAGCACGCACGTGCGAATGTCGGCGACGTGGACCTCGTTGGACGCGAGCGACAGCGAGTTCATGAACTTCATCGCCGCCTCCTTGCCGCCCTTTATGACGAACGATATGACGCCGCTGCATCCGGACAAGTATTTTTCCGCGAGCGCGTGGTTCTCGTCGCTCTCAAGTCCCGGGTAGCGGACGCTCTCGACCTTATCGTTCGCTTCGAGATACTTGGCGACCGCCATCGCGTTTTCGCAGTACTGCTTCATGCGGACAGCGAGAGTTTCAAGTCCGAGATTGAGAAGGAACGCAGAGTGCGCCGCCGGGTAGACGCCGAAGTCACGCATGAGCTGCATACGCGCCTTTATGATATATGCGGCATTGCCGTACATCTTCGTGTAGCAGAGACCGTGGTAGGACTCGTCAGGCTCGGTGATGCAGGGGAATTTGCCTGACGCTTCCCAGTCGAATTTGCCGCTGTCGACGATGACGCCGCCGACCTGTACGGCGTGGCCGTCCATGTACTTAGACGTCGAATGTACGACGATGTCGGCGCCGAACTCGAACGGGCGGCACAGTATCGGCGTCGCGAACGTGTTGTCGACGATGAGCGGCACGTTGTGCGCGTGCGCGAGCTTTGCGAGACGCTCGATGTCGAGCACTGTCAGCGCGGGATTCGCTATAGTCTCGCCGAACACCGCCTTTGTGTTCGGCTTGAACTTTGCCGCGATCTGTTCGTCGGTGTCGTTTTTGTCGATGAAGATGCATTCGATGCCCATCTTTTTGAGCGTGAACGAGAATAGGTTGACGGTGCCGCCGTATATCTCTGTCGTCGAGAGGAAGCTGTCGCCCGCCTCGCAGATGTTGAGTATCGACAGAAGCGTCGCCGCCTGTCCCGACGTAGTACACATCGCGCCGACGCCGCCCTCGAGATCGGCTATCTTTTTCTCCACCGCCATGACGGTCGGATTCGCGAAGCGGGAATATATGAGCGAACGCGTCGGGTCGTCGAATACGGCCGCGACCTCCTCCGTCGAGTCGTAGACGTATGTCGTGCTCTGCACTATCGGCACGACGCGCGGCTCCGAATTTTTGGGTTCATAGCCCGAATGAAGGCATTTTGTCGCTGTTTTCATTTGTATATGCTCCTTTTGTTTTATGTATGCGTGTCATTTTGACATTGAGCTGCGACAGTTCCGTATCGCACAGGCAAAGTCGTTTATGCCGTTAGGAACTGTCAGGCTTTGATTTGGTACGGGAGATCGAAGGCATCTCGTCGCAAGCTCCGAGCTGCGACAGTCCGCGATTTACTGTCGTACATTTGCGTTTACCATGCCCACGCGGACTGTCAGATTTTGATTTGGTACGGGTCAAAAACATAAGGGGCTACTACGTAGCCCCTTATGTTTTTGACCCGTACGGGAATCGAACCCATGTTTGCGCCGTGAGAGGGCGCCGTCTTAGCCGCTTGACCAACGGGCCGTCCGTCAAAGTGAAGTTATTATATCACGTCATGACGTAAAATGCAATACCTTTTCGAAAATTTTTTCGAAAGAAATTATTCCGTCGGTCAAAGCAGTTTATTACGTCAGAGTCGGTCGAGGATAAGTAGGCAAATCAAAACCGAGCCGACGGACACAGTCACGTTGGCTCGGCTCTAATTGTTTAATTTTTCGTCACCGCTTTTGCAATTACATTGCGGGACCGGTCGCGGACGGCGCGTAAACTCTCGCCGCAAGCTCCTGATTCAGCGCGTAGAGTCCCTTAGCGTCGTTGCCGAACAGCTTCATTTTCTTGACCATGTCGTCGGCGTTCGTCTCTTCTTCGCCCTGCTCCTTGACGAACCAGTCGAGGAACTGCATCGTTCTGTAATCCTTCTGCTCGAACGCCTCGTGATAGATATCGGTGATGAGCGAGGTCACGTACTGCTCGTGCTCATAGCCTGCCTCGAGCGGGTCGAGGTGCGTTTTGAACACCTTGTCGGGCTTGTCGATGGCGTTGAATTCGACTCTGACACCGTTGTTTATGAGATAGCGGCGGATCATGAGCGCATGGTCGCGCTCTTCCTGCGCCTGCACCTCGTACCAATGAGCGAATCCGTCGAGGCCTTCGTCGGCGTAGTAGTTGGCGAAATCAAGATAAAGATAAGCGGAGTAGAGCTCCTTGCCTATCTGGTCGTTGAGCATGTCGGAAATTTTTTTGTTAAGCATATTATTACCTCTTTTCTTTGCAGACATTATAACGCTGCAGCAAATAAAAATCAAGAGTTTTCGGGAATATTTCCGTCTGCGACGTAAAAAGGTGACGCCGCATCATATATCTACTGCACTTTCTGCGAAACGATGCCGCCGAACCGGCTTCACCACACTTTTCGCACAGCGAAAAGTGTCGGAGGTTTGGAGCGTAAGCGACAAAACTCCTACCTTTCTACCAAAAGGGGGCCCCGAAGCAAAAAGTTTTCCCTCGCGCTCCCTTTCAAAAACTTTTACTACAGATTCTTCGCAAAGCAAACGCAAACACTATTTCTCTTCGATTGCCTATATTATACCATATTTTTCGTGATTTGTCAAGCATTTTTCACAAAATTATGTATTATTTTTTCACTTTTCGCGTTATCGCTCACCTGTTGCTTTAGCTGGTATCTCCGTTCACCACGGTTCTTCGTGCGGTGCTTTTCCATCGGCAGCTATCTTTGTTCACCTGACGTGGTGACGTCTTTCACACCAACAAATTGGTTTTTGACAAGGGGGACTTTCTCGCAAGAAAGAGTACGGGCGGGATGAGGACTTTTTCTTTATAAGAAAAAGTCCTCCCCCGAACCCCCTCTCCAAAAGAACACCGCGTCAACACTCCCTGCGAATAGCTCCCTCGCGACA
>CANQMJ010000189.1 GCA_947624945.1 uncultured Clostridia bacterium
CATGTTCCCGTGGCTCGGGACGAAGTCGTTCCGCACGCTGCGGCGGTATCTGTCGAAGAATGCGAAGCGGTTCGGACTGTCGGGCATCGAGTTCGAGGGGTGCTACTTCATCTCGTTCAAGATGGAGAAGACGACGGCGAAAGAGCTGCTCGGCCATATAGCCGCCGATTTTGAGGCGGGAGTCGACGTCGCCGATCTCGTCGGCGACAACGAGACGCCGGCGTTCGATAAGTACGACGATTACGTGCCGTCGGAGCTGTTGCGCCGCGCATATATGACGGAGCGGCTGCGCACCGACGAGATAAAGGCGAGATTTGCGGAGAAGAAGCTGTAACGGCGGGGAAAAATGAAAAAAGCGCATCGTATGCGCGCTGTTTATCGGGGAAAGAATCATGGAGAAAATAGAGTTCAAAAATATTTTGGGGATAATACTTATAAAGGCTGATGCCGGCGATGTCGAGGGGTACTTCGCTTTTGACACCGGAGCTATGCAGACGTCGCTGAACGGCAAGTATTTTCCCGAGCTTGTGGGCGAGAATAAAGAGGTCGCGCTGTTTAATGAAGGGATGGCGGTCAACGGCGCTGTGCTATCGACGCTTCATGAGCTTGCTTTCGGGAGTATCAAAGTATACGATCTGTCCGTTATCCGCATGGATATGGATTATGTGGAAAACGCGCTCAGGACGGTCGAGCCGGATATACGCTTTCTCGGCTCCGTCGGGATCGAGGCGTTCGGAGGCGCGGCGATACTGCTCGACTATGAGCACTCCGTTATTACGGTTGCGCCCGACGTCAGCACCTGCGGCGCGGAAAAGCTCCCGCTTTATATGGAGGGGCTGCCCGTCGTGGAGCTTGAGATCGCGGGCGAGACGCACAGATTCGTCCTTGACACGGGCGCAAATACGTGTCTTTTGTCAAGCGAGCTTGCGGATAAGATAGACGCCGTGCCGCTCGCGGACTCGCCGGGCGTATATGTCGTCCCCGAGATAAAGGCGGGAGTGCGCGTATACAAAAATGTGAACGCGGTGTTTACGGATATTTCTCAGATACGCGAAAGGCGCGACGCAGACGGCGTGATAGGATATCAGATACTTTCGCAGCAGTTGTCGCTTCTTGATTTCCCGAATAAGGCGCTGTACTTGTTCTGACGCGTGTCGGCGGGAGAGTTTTGGAGACGGGCTATATAACGGATTATATAAAAGTTTTTGAAACATAGAGGTTAACGGGAGAGAAACTTTTTGTTTCGGGGACCCCTTTTTGTAAAAGGTGTCCCCTACCTTCTCCAAAAGCGGACCGATTAGTGCATATCTTAAGCTATCTCCGAGGATATTGTTTTCGCTTGCCTTCTACAAAGAAAATATTTAGTAAAAGTTTTTGAAAGAAAAGGGGGTGTGGGGGAAAAGAAAACTTTTTTCAAAAAGTTTTCTTTTCCCCCACAAAAAACCAACAAAGCCATGATCTCAGTCACCGTTACCGAAATAGTGGATATTGCCGCGCGGAGCGGGGACATCGGCGGACGCGCGTCGGGCGTTACGGTCGAGGATGGCGTGCTCGCGCACAAGCGCGTCGAGGACGGAAGATGCGCGATGGCGGAGGTGCCGCTCTCGTTCGAGTTTGAGAGCGGCGGCATCGAATATCACATCGACGGCAGGGCGGACCTCATATACACGGGCGAGGAATACGACACGGTCGAAGAGCTTAAAACGGTGCCCGGCACGTTCTTCGGCGGCAACGGCGCGATACCGCAGGCGCATATCGCGCAGGGCGTGCTGTACGCGTTCATGTGGTGCCGAGGCACGGGTCAGCGGCGCGCCGCCGTCAGGATAACGTATGTGCCGAAGTCGGCGGGCAGAGAGCGCAGCTTCGAGTGCGTGTTCTCGCGCGAGGAGCTCGAAGCCGAGGCGATGGCGATAATATCGCGGTGGGAGCGGTTCGCGCATCTTACGCTCGAGAAAAAGTCGAAGATGCCGCAGGCGATAAAGAAGCTGCGGTTCCCGTACGGCGGCGCGAGAGAGGGGCAGACCGAGTTCATGACTGCCGTCATGCGCGCGTGCAGGCGCGGCGGCCGCGTTATGATTCAGGCGCCGACGGGTACGGGCAAAACGATGGCGGCACTCTATCCGTCCGTCAAGGCAGTCGGCGAGGGATTCGTCGACAGGGTGTTCTACCTCACGGCTAAGACGTCGACGCGGCTCGCGGCGGAGGACGCATCGTCGTCGCTGTGCAAAAGGACGGATCATCTGCGCGCGATAACGGTTTTGGCGCGCGAGCGCATGTGCGCGGACGGTCACGGCGACGGCGAATACTGCCGCGCCGAGTGCTGCGAGTATGCAAGCGGTCACTATGACCGCGCCGCGGACGCGGTGTGGGAGCTCGTCGCTGAGGTCGGGGCGGGGAAATGCATCACGCCGGAGCTGACGGTCGAGGTCGCGAAGCGTCACCGCGTTTGTCCGTATGAGCTGTCGCTCGGCGCCGCCGAGATGTGCGACATTATCATATGCGATTTCAACTATGTGTTCGACCCTCGCGTGTACCTGCGCCGATTCTTCGGCGCGGACAGTGTGCACAAAAGAGAAAAATACGCGCTTCTGTGCGACGAGGCGCACAACCTCGTTGACAGAGCGCGAGAGATGTATTCGGCATCGCTGTCGCGGTCGGCGGTGACGGCGGCGAAGGAAGCGTCGCGTGACGCAGATGTGAAGGAGTCGCTGGCGCTCGTCGAGGACGCGATAGGGAAAGCGTCGGCGATGTGCGAGGATGTGACGGTAGGCGGCGACGGCGAGATGCGCGGGTTCTACGTCGGCGGCGAGCCGTTTTCCGCAGTTGCAAAGGCGGCGGAGGAAGCGTCGGCGATGTGCGGGCGCGAAGCGTTTCTGATGCGCGGGGGCGAGAGCGGCGAGGAGAGGCGCGCGGCGAAGATACTGTCGCGAGTGAAGCGCATGCTGTCCGATTTCGCCGTGTCGGCGGACATGTTCGACAGGCGTCACACCGCTTTCGTCGAGATGAGGGTCGGAGACGTGATTTGCACGCACATGTGCCTCGACGCGTCGGCGCATCTTGACGAGCGCATGAGGCGCGCGAGCGCTGTCGTGATGTTCTCGGCGACGCTCGAGCCGCCGGATTATTTCGCACGCGTGCTCGGGTGCGGCGAGTGTGAGACGCTTGAGCTGCCGTCGCCGTATGAGCGCGACAATCTGTGCATTCTCGCCGCGGACAAAATAAGTACGAGAATGGCGGACAGGGCGGCGACGGCGGGCGAGATCGCGGAGCTGATCGAGGCGGTCGTCAAAGCGAAGGTCGGCAACTACATCTGCTATCTGCCGTCGTATTCGTATCTCGAGCTTCTGCGCGGTGCGTTCGGCGACTGGAGCAGGACGCCGATACGCTTCA
>CANQMJ010000190.1 GCA_947624945.1 uncultured Clostridia bacterium
TTGTGGAATGTCCATTCATGTCCGTGATTACGTACCACCATGCCGAGATTCCGGTCATAAACCATGGCGCGGCATCGGTCAGAGCCGTATATGCATGTTCTTTTTGCGCAAGGCGCACATCGGCGAGGTGCAGTCCTCGTACTGGTCGTCCGCCGACAGAGAAGAGTGCGCGAAGGGCGGAATCGTGCTTCTGTGAGTTAAGGCGGCGGTAGTCGGGAGTCGAACCGCAACGGGGAACATTACGCAGCACAACAAAAACGTCCGCAGAGCGGACGTTTTCGTTATGCCGCTGGCGGGAGCTTGCGACAGCGGAAACGGCGCGACATTACGCCGCATAGAAAAAGCATCCACTCTGTGGATGCCTTTTCTATGCGGGAAACGGGACTTGAACCCGTACGGTGTGAACCACACGCCCCTCAAACGTGCGCGTCTGCCAGTTCCGCCACTCCCGCGTATTCGCTTCACTCCCGGGTCACTCCTGCGAGCGCTTTTTTATTATACTCGCCGTGAATGTTGTTGTCAAGTCTTTTTTCAAAAATTATCCGTAAAAAATTTATGGTCGGTAAAACCCGTGCGGTGCGGGCGAAGGAACGTTTTCGCTCCCCCGCCCGCCTTAATCATATAACCATCAAAAACCTCAAAAAATTTTATCTCCCCGCGTTACCTTTGCGCGCGGTTTTCGTCTTATTTTATGAAGGGACAAAAAACGGATCATGACCGCGCCCGACACAGCATGCTGCACGAAATACGAAAGGAGTGTGTCACTTTATGGCTACAAAAACACTTGCGGCGGATATCGACGCAGGCGGCACCGAAAAAAATGACGGCGGCACAATGGACGACGACGCCATCGTCGGACTGTATATGGAGCGGTCGGAAGCGGCGATAGAGGCGACGCAGGCGAAGTACGGCAAGCTGTGTTACAGCGTCGCATACGGCGTGCTCGGCAACAACGAGGACGCGGAGGAATGCGTCAACGACACTTACGTTCGGACGTGGAGCTCGATACCGCCCGACATGCCGAGCCACCTCGGCGCGTACGTGTCAAAGATCGCGCGCCGTCTGGCGATAGACATGTTCAGGCGGAAAAGCGCCGTAAAGCGCTCGGCGAATCTCACGGACATATTCGACGAGCTGTCGGACGCGATGCCGGACAAGTCCGGCTCCGGCGACGAGATGGCGGACAAGATCGTGCTGCGCGACACGATGAACAGGTTCGTCACATCGCTGACGCCGGAAAACAGACTCGTTTTCATGCGCCGGTACTGGTACTGCGACTCCGTCAAGGAGATCGCGGCGATGATGCATTCGACTGACACGATCGTCAAGGCGAGACTGTCGAGAATGAGAAAAAAGCTGAAAAAAATTCTTGAGGAAGCGGGGGTGGAGATATGAAAGCGACCGTATACGATCTCATGGACGCGATAGGAAACGTCAGCGACTACGTCGTAATGGAGACGAGCGCGCGCAGCCGCCAGGTCAAAGAACGCGCACACATAAGATGGGCGGTGACGGCGGCGTGCATATGCTACGTTGCAGTTATGGCGCTGATAGGGATATACAAAAGCGGACTGTCGATGATAGAGCCGCCGTCCGGCATGTTCCTGCCGGGAAAAGAAGTGATGGGACCGTCCGACACCGCCGACGCTGTCGGCACGGGCACGGACACGGACGCGGCGGAGCCCGAAGAACATCGTTCATGCGACTCGATTTTGAAGGTGCTGCGCGGCGAGGGGGATTTCCGTACAAGCCGCGGCGAATACTTCGACATCAAACATTTGTATGCAGCTATTTCTCCCGACTTTGCTGACGTTGAATTAGACTTTGATCACGCCGTATTTGCGCCGATCGACATGGACGGCGACGGAACTTTTGAAGCTGTATTTAAGATAAACTATGGCGGAGAAAATTATGTGATACTGTATACGTATAATGGAGAAGTCAGAAGCGAAGTGCTTTATGAAAGATCTTGCTCCTCATTAAAGGCTGACGGTACATTTTTCTGGTGGGATATAAGCGAGCATCAAGGATTCCGCAGGATCGAATCGTTTACAGACAGCGGCGCTGTTTTCGACTATTTCTTATATCGTACCCCTTTATATGGAGACGGCTGCTATTATACAGAGGATGGTGAATGTATTAAAGACAGCAGTATTGATTTAGATGATTACAATTTTGAGACAATCGAGGAGTCTCCCAGCGAATACGTAATTGGCATTGTTTATCTTGTTGACAATGAGAAGGTTTCAGTAAGAGAGTTCAACAAAACCATCGAAGAACAAAACGCGTCAGAAGCTGAGTATGAAAAAGCTGTCGAAGAACAAAACGCGAAGGATGACGTCACGTGGTACGATTTAGCGGATATGGACGATTTGGACCTTGAGCAGTATTTTGACGATGTCACCGCCGACACAGACACGACGGAACCGAGAGAGCCGCGTCCATGCGATTCGATTTTGAAGGTGCTGGAGGGCGAGGGGGAGTTTTACAATAATATCCGCCATAGTGACGGCACATATTCAGAGTGTCTTGTACACATTGTAGGTGATTGCTTTTATAGTCCGTATATGGGAAGAGTCCTAAAAATCGCCAGATTTGCTTTGGTAGATATGGACGGCGACGGAATCGAAGAGGCTGTTTTGGATTGTACGCTTATTGATGACGACAGATATACCTATGAGACCGTGGTGCTGCATTTGTATAAAGGCGAGGTTCATAGCTATTGGTTTGTTCCGCGTGCATTCTATAACCTTAAAGCTGACGGCACATTTGAATGGCTAGACGGTCCAAACGGGGGATTCAGAAAAATCACATCATTTACGGACACGGACAGCATTGTTGACGATTTCACATATCAGGATTATTACAGTGATGAAGGTCCGTATTTTGTGAACAATAACACAGTTTCCGAAGATGAGTTCGAGAAGGAATATGCTCGGCTGCGTGAGAAGGAGGATGCCGTATGGCACGATTTTGAAGGCGCTGACCTTGAACAGTATTTTGAATAAGCAAACCGCTATACAATGAAAAGCGCCCGCTGCAGCGGGCGCTTTTCAATTTGCGGTATGTGCTGTTCACAGCGATTCGAGGAAACGACCGAGCGCGTCCGCGATCAGCGCGTGACCGGCGTCGTTCGGATGCAGCCCGTCTATCGTGTACTTTGCGCAGTCCTCGTCCTTGTCGGGGTCGAGGGGGAGCGTGTTGTAGAGGTCGAGCACGTCGACGCCGAAATGCTCGCACGCGTTGACGATCGCGGCGGCGTACTCGCCGAGCGTTTTGCCGTTCGACGCGTTAGGCACCTCGCCCCCGAGACGGCGCGTCGGCGTCATGAACACGATGCGCGAGGCGGGGAAGCGGCGGCGCAGTATGCGTATCAGCGTGTTGACG
>CANQMJ010000191.1 GCA_947624945.1 uncultured Clostridia bacterium
CTTCCCGCTGTTCGGGTACTGCACGGCGGTCGTGACCTTGCGCTCCTCAACTATAAGGCCGCTGCCGTCCTCGTTGTCGCGGAAGACGTAGGCGTTGTACTCGCCCTCACCGAGGAAGTCGAGCGATACGCCGACCTGTGATGCGTACTTCGTCATAGCGCCGACATACCAGTCCTCGCCCGCACGGCGCGCCATGCGAACGTATTCGCCGGGATAACCGTCGATGAGGATGCTCTCGTCCCATTTCACCGTGAGGTTATTGAGGAACGGCAGACCCGCGTATGTCTTATATACGGACGCGGCGTTTGCCAGATGCTGGAGTCCCGACTCGTATACGACCGTCATCGCAAGTCCGAACGCTGCGGACGAACCGTTGACGCCGATTCGGGAGGCGACGGGCGTGTAGTCCATCGAGCCGCAGACGTTGCGCACGAACGGGTAGAGAAGACAGTTCGTCACCGTCGGCACCGAGGACCACTTGTGATTTTCCTCGCCCTGCACGGCCTCCGTCGTCAAAACGTTCGGGTACGTGCGCGCCTCGCCGCACGGTATAACGCAGCCGTGGAACAGTATCATCATCTTGTGCCTAGCGGCGCATTCGGCAGCCTTGCGCATGACCTCGAGGACGTTCTGTGCGTCGGACTCGAAGTAGTCGGTCTTGAGTCCCGCGACGCCCGCTTCGCTCCACGCGGAGAAAAGCGCGTCCATCTCTGCGTCGTCGACCATGTCGAGGTAGTTGACCCATACGAATATGCCGACGCCCTTGTCCTTCGCGTATTTGCAGAGCTCGCCTATCCTCGGCTCGAACTGACGCCAGTTCGCGTCAAGGCAGACGTACTCCCAGCCGTTCTCGGCGGCGAAGTCGACGTATTCCTTGTGCTTGTCATAGTTGCCCTGCTCGCCTTCCTCTGCCCACCAGCTCCATGCGACGCGTCCGGGCTTGATGTAGGACGTATCGGCGTAGAGCTCGGGATCGGGATCGGGGTTGAGGTCGGTCACGATCGTGGAAAGCGCTAACTTCCCGAGATCGCTCGATATAACAGCGACTCTCCACGGCGTAGAGAAGCCGTTGCGCGTCGATATCTGCTTTATGTCGAAGTGACCGGGACGGCCGAGCTCGCCGAGCTTCGATTTGTCGTTCGAGTCGCGGTCTACGCCGAAGCTCCACCCGAGCGAGCCGTCGCCGGACTCGGTCGTAAGAGCCGACGCGCAATAGTCGCCGTTATTGTTGTAAACGCCCGCCTCGGTGAACACCATCCAGCAGTCGCCGCGGTTAGCGAGCATAGGCGTCGACATCTTCTGCGACAAAACGGAGAGCTGCTCGTATGTGCGCTCCACATATTCGCCCTCGTACGTGCCCGTAGGAGCGTAACCCCACGTCTTCGTCGTCGCTGGCAGCACGTATTCGCTTGCCTCGTCGGTGACGGTCACAGTGTCGCCTTCGCCCGCGGTGACGTTTTCATATTTATACGCGACGCCGTCGTCGAACACGCGTATCACAAAGTCGAAGCTGCCCGAGCCGTTTTTGAGCGTGAAGCGCTCCTCACGGCAGTTGTTGACCGCCTCTGCGGCGGGACCCGTCACCGTTTTGTACGTTTCGTTTATCTCGCGCACCGACACGGAATCGTCGACGAGAGACAGTCCCGAGACGAGCTCGCCCTCGCCCGTCGTTATGCCGAGCGCGGAGCTTTCGATGACGACGGTGTCGCCGCATGTGACGGAGTAGTAGTACCTCGCCTCGCTGTCAGTCCATATGCGGACCTTGTTCACCCCGTCGGGGGACGCGATGCCGAGGTCGGTTATCTCGGCGAGCTCGACCTCGCCCTTGTAGTGCGTCAGGTCGGACTCGACGACGGGAGTTTCCGGCTCCGTTATTATGTCGGCGGCGTCGAAGTCATAGACGTAATCGGCGATGTCGGGGAGCGACTTCGCCTCGTCCGCCGTCAGCGCGCGGCGGTATATGCGGAGCATCGAGACGCTGCCCGCAAAGTCCGGCGTGTCGCCGTAGACGGAGTTGCCGACAGATGTGTTTATGTACTGACCGAGCAGGTTCTCGCCGCCGCCAAACGTGCCGAACAGATACTCGAGCGTCGACGAAATGTCGCCGCTGCCGCCGTCGGTGACGTCGCGCAGCGCGAACTCTTCGCCGTTTACGTAGAGAGCGAGCGCGTCGGGGGAAACGGTCAGCACGACGTCGACCCATTCGTCCTTCGGGAGCGCGGACGCGCTCTTTCCCGAATAGCGCGTCTTGTGACCGTTCGGCTCGGCGTACGCCTTATCATCTCCTGCGCCGCCGTTGTTGTATGTCGCTATCGGATTGTATGCGCCGTTTATGGTGCGTCCGCCGGCAAAGACGCGCACCTCGCCGCCGACGGAGACGGATATCTCGGGCGCGTCGCGCCACTGGGTGTCTCCGACGCCGTTGCCGCAGAGGTTTGTCTGGAATACCTTTGCACCGTCGGCGCAGCCGCTGTCGATTTTGACGCGGAGCGCTGCGGTGAAGCCGTCTGCGCCGTCCCATACGTCGGTCGGCAGCGACATATAGCCGCCGTCGAGCGTGAGCACGTTTTTCTTTTCGCCCTCGTCGAACGCGACGGCGATACTGCGGTCGTTGAGGACTGCCGCGCCGTCCTTGCTGCCCGAGCTTTTCACCTCGACGCCGCGCCAGTCGTCGACGGCAGGAAGCTCGCCCGGATCACCCGTGTAGCCGGAGCCGCCGCTGCCGCCCGTCTCGGGCGCTTCGGTTTCGGACGTAGACGCGTCCGTTTCGGTGACGCCCGATGCCGGCGTCTCAGTCCCCGGCGCGTCGGTCGTGTCGCCGCCGCCCTTGCCCGCGCATCCGGCAAGCGACGTGATGATCATCATCGCCGACAGGATCAGCGATATAATTCTTACTTTCTTTTCGGTAACCATTTTTCCTCCGCGAAAATGAGTGATTTTCTTCTATGATTTTATCACGTCCGGCGCTCCGACGCAATATAAAATTTGCAGTGAAAATAAAAATTCGCTGCGCTGTCGCGCCTCCGGTGAATTTCCCCCATACTTTTCACGAAGTGAAAACCGCTGCCGACCAAGCTCGGCGACGAGCGGTCAGGCTTCGCAGCCTCAAATTCACGCACCGTGCTCGTGCGATGGCGGCGCGACACGGCTCGACGCAGACACGACGTTTTGACGGCGCAGTCGCCCCGTCGCGAGGGAGCTGTTCGCAGGAAGTGTTGACGCGGTCTGCGCCCCGATGATTTTTTGCCGCAGATTCAATCACATCGACGCCACACGGGAGCCTCTTTCGGGTTCGACAAGGGGGACTTTCTTGCGAGAAAGTC
>CANQMJ010000192.1 GCA_947624945.1 uncultured Clostridia bacterium
CCACACGGGAGCCTCTTTCGGGTTCGACAAGGGGGACTTTCTTGCGAGAAAGTCCCCCTTGTCAAAAACCTGTTTGACGGTGTGAAAGACGTCACCACGTCAAGTGTACAAAGGTAGCTGCCAATCGGTACAGACTGTACAATGAACCGTGGTGAACGGAGAAACCAGTTTCGGATACGATCTATCGGTGGCATGAAAAGTAAAAAAATACATAAATTTGTGAAAAGTACTTGACAAATCACGAAAAATGTGGTATAATATAGGCAGTTAAGGGAGATGAAGCGTATGTAGACGGGGCGGGGCAGTTTACAGCGCGTCAGAATGGCTTGGACGACGGCGTGTTTGCGGAGCGGGACGCGGACATTCATGCAATGAATGAAATTTACAAAGCGGCGAAATTATTTTCGCAATAATACTTGACACAGATGTATGTTTGTGGTATACTTGCAATACCTCTGCGGGGGCTTTTTTTGAGCTCGCCGCCGCGCCACGACGGCATGCGTCCCGCTTCGAGGGAGGTACAATAATTTTATATTTTAGGAGGTGCCGCTTTACAATGAGAGTCAAAGTTACACTCGCATGCTCGGAATGCAAGCAGCGCAATTACGACACGACGAAAAACAAGAAAAACGATCCCGACAGACTCGAGATGAAGAAGTACTGCCGCTTCTGCCGCAAGCACACTCTTCACAGAGAAACAAAGTAAAACGGGAGATAACGGAAAAATGAAGAAAAACGTTTGGAAGTTACTCGCCGCGATCCTGTCGGTCGCAGTCATACTCTCGCTGTCGACGATAACGGTATTCGCGGACACGCCCGCCGATACGGAATCGTCCTCGGAAACAGGCGATGAAGCCGGAGCTGCCGCCGATACTGATGCCGATACAACAGCAGACACCGAGATCGTTGACGAGCACGATCACGACCATGAAAGCGAGTCGACGAGCAGCGGGACGAGCAATTACTGGCTCCCGACGCTGATAATCCTCGCCGTCATCCTTATCGGATGCGCGATCTGGGTATTCACCGACCGCGAGCGCGCCATAAAGCTGTGGCGTTCATTCAAGAGCGAGTTCAAGAAGGTCGTATGGTACGACCCGCACGATACGCTAAAGAGCACGGTGCTCGTAGTTATCGCCATATTGGTGTTCGCCGCTGTGCTCGGTCTTATCGACTATCTGCTCTCGACGGGAATCGTCACGCTCGGCAAGATCATCTAAGCCTGTAAAATGAGCGACATAAATGAAATGAATCTCGGACCGCGCTGGTATGTGGCGCATACCTACTCCGGCTACGAGAACAAGGTCAAGGCGAATCTCGACAAGATCGTCGAAAACCGCGGGCTCGGACATCTGATATTCGAGTCCGTTATCCCGACCGAGCTCGTCACCGAAACGAACGGCGACACGTCGAAGACGGTCGAGGAAAAAGTCTTTCCGAGCTACGTGCTCATAAAAATGATAATGACGGACGAAAGCTGGCACGTCGTACGCAACATCACGGGCGTGACGGGATTCGTCGGTCCCGGATCGAAGCCTGTGCCACTCACCGATGAGGAAGTGGCGGCGATCAATCTCGAAACGCACACGGAGCGCTCCGCTATCGAGGCGGGCGACATCGTCGACATCATCGACGGCACGTTCGTGGGATTTTCGGGCAAGGTGGAGAGCATATCGCCGGACGGCGTGAATGCGACTGTCGTTATCTCGACGGCGGGACGCGACCTGCCCGTTATCATGGAGCTGAAAGACATCAAAAAGCGGAAACAGTAAACGTCCGCAAAATCGTGGGAGGGAGAAAATTTCACGCATCATTCTCCCGTACAGTCACCACACGGAGGTAATTTGAAATGGCAAAGAAAATAATGGGTTACATCAAACTCCAGCTTCCTGCCGGAAAAGCAACGCCGCAGCCGCCTGTCGGTCCGGCGCTCGGTCAGTACGGAGTTGCGATCCCCGTATTCACAAAGGAATTCAACGAGAGAACGAAGAACGACATCGGCCTCATAATTCCGGTCGTCATCACCGTTTATGCTGACCGTTCGTTCACGTTCATCACCAAGACTCCGCCGGCGCCCGTCCTCATCAAGAAGGCGTGCGGCATCGAGTCCGGCTCCGGCGTCCCGAACAAGACAAAGGTAGCAACGATCAAGAAGGATCAGGTCCGTCAGATCGCGGAGACGAAGATGAAGGACCTCAACGCAGGCTCCATCGAGGCTGCTATGAGCATGATCGCCGGCACGGCGCGCAGCATGGGCGTCGTTGTCGAGGACTGAGCGGAGGTAACGGCAGATGTTTAAGGGTAAGAAATATAAGGAAAGCGCGAAGCTGATAGAATCCTCGAAGCTGTACGATTCGGCTGAGGCTATCGAGCTCGTACAAAAAACGGCAAAGTCGAAGTTCGACGAAACGATCGAGCTCCACGTCCGTCTCGGCGTTGACTCCCGTCACGCAGACCAGCAGGTCAGAGGCGCAATCGTATTGCCGAACGGAACGGGCAAGACCGTCCGCGTCCTCGCTATCGCGAAGGACAACAAGGCTGACGAGGCGAGAGAGGCCGGCGCCGACTATGTCGGCGACCAGGACATGATCGACAAGATCCAGCACGAGAACTGGTTTGACTACGACGTAATCATCACGACGCCGAACATGATGGGTATGCTCGGCCGTCTCGGTCGTGTGCTCGGTCCTAAGGGACTCATGCCGAACCCGAAGTCCGGTACGGTCACGATGGACATCGGCAGGGCTATCAAGGAAGCTAAGGCAGGTAAGATCGAGTATCGTCTCGACAAGACGAACATCATACACTGCCCGATAGGCAAGGCTTCATTCGGCACGCAGAAGCTTCAGGAGAACTTCGACACGCTGATGGACGCCATCATCAAGGCAAAACCGGCGGCTGCGAAGGGTCAGTATATAAAGAGCTGCGTCATCGCGTCGACGATGGGTCCCGGCATCAAGATCAATGCCGCAAGACTCGGGTGAAAAAAAGATATGAAAATACAGCGGAAGGGCGTTGCAGAGTCCTTCCGCTGTGTGTTTTATGGGGGAGTTTTCGTTCACATGAAACAGGGCAGGCGATGCAGTAGGTTTTACCACACTTTTTGCGATGCCATAAACCGTTGCCACAGCTGGTATCTCCGCTCACCGCGGATGTTCGTACAGTCTGCCTCCACCGGCAGCTACCTTTGTACATCAGACGTGGTGACGTCTTTCACACATACAAATAGGTTTTTGACAAGGGGGACTTTCTCGCAAGAAAGTCCCCCTTGTCGAACCCGAAAGAGGCTCCCGTGTG
>CANQMJ010000193.1 GCA_947624945.1 uncultured Clostridia bacterium
TAAGAAACGGTCCGAGCAAGAGTCCGGCTACAAGATAAGCGGTCACGGCGGGAAGGTTCAGCACCTTCGCGATGCGCGACATTAAAAGTCCTGCGATAAGGGCCGTTGCGGTCCATAAAAGAATTTGCATATGACACCCCCGTGTTGTCAGTCGTTGATATTATATCGTGAACTTCTGTATCTGACAGTTGTCGTAGTAGAGAGAGAAGAACTCGTCGTTCGTGACGTCGCGCATGTATGTTATTATTGCACGGCAGACGACTCCGTGCGCGACGATCATGACGTTTTGATCCGCATATATGTCATGGATATCGTCAAGGCAGTTGTAGACGCGCTGAACTACCTGAAAGAACGATTCGCCGTCCGGATAGCGGTAGCCGAAGTTGTGCCAGTAAAGCGCTTCGCCGCCGTCGATGTCGAAGTATTTGCCCTCGTATTGCCCGAAATCGCGCTCGATCAATCGGTCGTCGGTCTTGACGGTCAACCCGCACGCGTCGGCGACTGCTTTCGCCGTCGTGACGGCACGCAAAAGCGGCGACGATATGACGGCGTCGAGGTGCAGATCCTTTGATTTTTCTGCGAGGGCGGGGAGCTGCGACAGACCGCTTTCGGAAAGCGGCGCGTCGACGCGCCCGCAGTAAAGATGTTTTTCGTTGTATTCTGTCTGCCCGTGGCGGACTACGTAAAGGTTCATGAAAGCCTCGTATAAATATTTGTTGCCGCACAAAATTATACATAACGGCGCGCGAGTTGTCAATGCGGGCGGAACGTCGAAAATGCACGAAATACGGTGTGAAAATATTGAAAATATCATAAAATTTTTTCACTTTTGCGAAAAACGAATGCAGAGCGCCAAAAAGTCCCGCTGTAAGCGGGACTTTTTGGTTTTACTTGTATTTTTAATCAAGCAGCGGACCGATTGATTCACGAAAGATCGGCAAAAAAGCGATCAGGAATGCTATCATGATAAACGAGGCGATAATACATTTGACAAAAGCCGCTCGTTTTGCACTAAGGCATATTATTGACCATGTCAGGCACACAGGCAATAAAAAGTAGATAAGAAGAAAATTTACATGAGGAACTGTGCTTACATATGAGTATGAAACATCGTCCGACGCCTGCGGTATGAGCAGTATTACGGGTATCAAAACAAGCGCTAATGAAAAGATTAGCAGCACGATGCCGACAGTGTGCTGGGTTCGGCGTTCATATCGCGCAGTTTCGGTTTTTACACTTTCGACCGGATGCACCTCCGACGACATTTCGACATCATTTGTCATGACCGTCGCATCGTCCGAGGCGGGTGCAGCCGCCGATTCGGGATTATTTTTCTCATCATTTTTAACGGTTCGTCCTGTGAGCTCGTCGAGACTGACGGAGAAGATGTCGCATATCTTTATGAGCTTGTCGAGGTCTGGCACCGAAGTTCCAGTCTCCCATTTCGACACGGATTGACGCGATACATCGAGTAGGTCCGCGAGCTGCTCCTGCGACATAGAGTGTTCTGTGCGCAGACGGTAGATTTTTTCTGAGAGCGTCATTTTGTATGCTCCTTTCGCGTTTTATGACCTAATAATACACCGCGACCGGCTATTTGTCCATCAACCGCACTTTGAAATTGCGCAACCGGCGCGTGCAACAGTCAAAAATCTCACTTATAAGCGACGATAGTGTGCGTCGAGCCCCATGATGCGTCGAGTTTGACTGATGAGAATCCCGCGAGCGTCAGCGCTTCTATTTCGTGCGGGACAGTAAGCGGCGTGTCGTAGTGATAAAACTCGCTGTCCTCGAGTCCTTGTTCGGATTTGAGACGCAGCAGTTCGCGGCGAAAACATGATTCCTGTTCATCGGTGTCGCAGAAATAATCGGTCAGCACAAAATAACCGCCGTCGCGGAGCGCGCGGCAAAGCTTTTTATAAAGCGGCAGCTTTTCCGCCTGCGTAAAATGATGCAGCGACTCAACGGATACTGCGGCGTCGAAAATGCTTTCGCCGAGCGGCACGTCAAAGTATGAGCCTTCGATCAGCTCAAGCGACTTGTCGCCGTGCTTATCGTGCAGCCGCGCAAGCATGTCGTGCGCCAAGTCGATGCCGGTGACGTGCGCCGTCTTGTTGATTGAAAAGTAAAAATCGAGCTCGAGCCCGGTGCCGCATCCGAGATCGAGCACTCGCGCATTTGCGCCGGGCTGCGGAAGTTGCGCCGTATACGGATAAAACTCACGCGCCGAGTCTATCTCTCCGAGCTGATGCGCCTCGTATTCGTCGAGCCGACGGTCGAAAAAATCGCTCATTTTTTCCAGTATCATGCGATCTCCTCCGAAAATATAATTGTGGGAATAGAGAACGAGGGAGAGAAAACTTTTCTCCCCCTCGTAAAACTTATTGATTCGGTTTACCTGAGCGCTGCCTGTGCTGCTGCGAGACGTGCTATCGGCACTCTGAACGGTGAGCAGGACACGTAGTCGAGACCGATGGAGTGGCAGAACTCGACGGATGTCGGGTCGCCGCCGTGCTCGCCGCATATGCCGACGTGCAGCTTCTTATTGGAGCCGCGACCGAGCTCGATGGCGAGCTTCATCAGCTTGCCTACGCCGACCTGGTCGAGCTTCGCGAACGGGTCGCTCTCGAGTATCTTCGCGTCGTAGTACGCGGAGAGGAACTTGCCGGAGTCATCGCGCGAGAAGCCGAACGTCATCTGCGTTAGGTCGTTGGTACCAAAGCAGAAGAAGTCAGCCTCTTTTGCGATCTCATCTGCGGTGAGAGCCGCGCGCGGTATCTCTATCATCGTGCCGACCTCATACTCGAGCTCGATGCCTGCGGACGCGATCTCCTCGTCGGCGGTCTTAACGACGATGTTCTTGACGTACTTGAGCTCCTTGACCTCGCCTACGAGCGGGATCATGATCTCGGGCTTAACGTCCCAGTCGGGATGATTTTTCTTCGTATTGATAGCAGCGCGGATGACGGCGGACGTCTGCATCTTCGCAATCTCGGGATACGTGACTGCAAGACGGCATCCGCGGTGACCCATCATCGGGTTGAACTCGTGCAGGGAAGAGATGAGAGCCTTTATAGTCTCGACGGACTTGCCCTGTGCGGCAGCAAGCGCTTCGATGTCGGCTTCTTCTGTCGGCACGAACTCGTGCAGCGGCGGGTCGAGGAAGCGGATGTGAGGGCGACCGGACGTTCTTCCATGGGAGTCATC
>CANQMJ010000194.1 GCA_947624945.1 uncultured Clostridia bacterium
TTGATAGTTTGCAATTTGCAATAAATCTTTCTCGTTATAATCTTTAAATTCAATTTCATACGCAATGCGCGAGCGCTACGGCGAGCAGTCGTTCGAAGCAAACGGCGGCGAAGAGGCGCAGGATAACAGCGCCTCGACCGATACGCCGTCGGAGCCGAAATCGACCGCAAAGGTGCGTCGCGTCATATCGCCGGAGCCGGTCGCGCCTGCGGACGTGACCGAAGGCGGCGAGAGCGGCGATATTTCCGATATATTCAATATCGGAAATGAAAGCACGGGCGAGGCGGACACGAACGCGTCCGCCGACGGCGATAATAATGATGTGAGCGACGACGAGCTCGACGCGCTTTTGCGAAGCGCGATCTCGAGCATTGACCCGAACGCAGTCTCCGAAGTAACCGGAGGTCTTGAAAACGATCTCGGCTACGACGACGATGACATCGAGGCGATGGTCGAGTCGATATCGGAGCCCGACGGTATCGCACCCGTGCCCGATGAACCCGACGAGCCCGTCAAGGTCTATGAGTTCCCGCCGATTTCGCTCCTGACGCCGCCTGCAGCGGCGACAGCCGCCGATCTTGAGGAGCTGCGTCAGACGGCGCAGCGTCTCGTCGACACGCTCCGCAGCTTCAAGGTCAAGACTAAGATATCCGACGTCGCGCACGGTCCGACGATCACACGATACGAGCTGACCCCCGAGACGGGCACGCGCGTGTCCGCGATAGCGAATCTGTCCGACGACATCGCTCTGAACCTCGCCGCGCAGAGCGTGCGAATCGAAGCGCCGATACCGGGCAAGGCCGCCGTAGGCGTCGAAGTGCCGAACAGAGTGCGCGAGACTGTATCGCTCCGTCAGCTTCTCGAAACGGATCAGTTTGCGAACGCAAAGAGTCTTCTTACCGCCGCGCTCGGCTGCGACGTCGCCGGCGCTCCCGTCTACTGCGACATCGCCAAAATGCCCCATCTTCTCATAGCCGGTACGACTGGCGGCGGTAAATCGGTCTGCATCAACTGCATAATCATGAGCATTCTCTACCGCGCGCGTCCCGATCAGGTGCGACTTATCATGATCGACCCGAAGCAGGTCGAATTCGTACCCTACGACGGCATACCGCATCTGCACGTTCCCGTCGTGTGCGACGCGAAAAAAGCTGCGGGAACGCTTTCATGGGCAGTCGGTGAGATGGAAAAGCGGTACGAGATGATACGCGACGTCGGCGTGCGAAACATCGACAGCTACAACAAGGTCACCGAAAACGATCCCGAAAAGCAGTTCATGCCGTATCTCGTCATAATCATCGACGAGCTTGCCGATCTTATGATGACGGCTCCCGACGACGTCGAGACGTCCATATGTCGCATAGCGCAGAAGGGGCGCGCGGCGGGCGTCCACGTCATAATCGGTACGCAGCGTCCCTCCGTCGACGTCGTGACGGGACTTATCAAAGCCAACTTTCCGTCCCGCATCGCGCTCACGGTCGCGCAGCAGGTCGACAGCCGCACGATACTCGGCACGGGCGGCGCAGAAAAGCTGCTCGGACGCGGCGATATGCTCTATGCGCCGATAGGCTCGATGAAGCCGCAGCGCGTACAGGGCGCGTTCGTCAGCGACAGCGAGGTGGAAGTCGTCACCGACTTCCTCAAGGGCTCGTGTCCTGTGCCTCACTACGACGAGGACGCCATCGAGGGCATCGAGGAGGCTGCGCGTCAATGCGGCGCAGGTAAAAAAGGACGCGGAGCCGCCGCGTCCTCCGACGACGAATCGGGCGGCGGGGAGACGTTCGACGATCCGATGCTGCGTCAGGCGCTCGAGCTCGCCGTCGACTCGGGCAAGATATCGACGTCGCTCATACAGCGCAGGCTCTCGCTCGGGTACGGGCGAGCCGCCAAGCTCATCGACCGCATGGAAACGCTCGGATATGTCGGTCCGCCCGACGGTCCGCGCCCGCGCGAGGTGCTCATATCGCGCCAGCAGTTCCAGGAGATCGTTCTGCGCGGCGAGCTCGACTGAATGATACGACGATCATGAAGGCAGAATATTATGGAAAAGTATAAAAATTGTCCCGTTTGTCATACAATAAACCCGCCGACCGCACAGAATTGCTCCGAATGCGGGTACAGATTCGGCGACGAGCCGGCGCTGACCGACGACGAACTGAAACAGATGGAGCGCAAGAAAAAGCGCGCGTCCGCGCTGATGTCGTGCGTCATATTCGTTATATTGGCATCGCTCATAGCCGCGACGATGATAAAAGGCCCCGCGTTCGGCGGTCTTGTCATACTTATATGGCTCGGCGTACTTATCGTCGCCGTCGCCGCCGTGTATGTCGTATCGAAGATAGTCAAGCATAACGACATACAGAAGCAGAAACGCGATCGGAGGTGACGGCCGTGGGCAGACTTATCGCCATAGACGGGCTCGACGGCTCGGGCAAAAGCACGCAGTACGAGATGCTCGCGTCATATCTCGAAGGCCGCGGCGTCCGCGTGCGCAAGCTGAAATTTCCCGTATATGAAAACGACAGCTCCGTGCTCGTCCGCATGTATCTCTCGGGCGCGCTCGGAGGTGCCGACGACACGAACGCTTATGCGGCGTCGATGTTCTTCGCCGCCGACAGGTACGTCTCATACGTCACCGACTGGCGCGCCGACTATAACGACCCCGACACGGTCGTTTTGGCGGACAGATACACGACGGCGAATCTGATACATCAGCTTTCCAAGCTCCCGCGCGAGTCGTGGCGCGATTTTGCCGACTGGCTCTGCGACTTCGAGTTTTCGAAGCTGACGCTTCCCCGCCCCGACCTTGTAGTGTATCTTGAAATAACGCCCGAGCTGTCGCGCGCGATGATAGAGTCGCGCGGACGCGAGCGCGACGTACACGAGCGAGACGCGGACTTTATGGCGAGATGCCATGAAGCGGGCAGATATGCGAGCGAGACGTTCGGGTGGCTGACGGTGCAGGCTGCATGCGGCTGTGCGATGCGTCTGAAGGACGAGATTTTCGATGAAATAAAGCGCGCCGTATGCGGCGTGCTCAACATAGAGGTGCAGTAATGGTATACGTATTTCTCGCAAACGGATTTGAGGAGATAGAGGCGATAACTCCCGTCGATATAATGCGCCGCGCGGGGCTGTCTGTTCTGACCGTCGCCGTAGGCAGCGGCGGCGGACGCGTCGTG
>CANQMJ010000195.1 GCA_947624945.1 uncultured Clostridia bacterium
TATGAAGATAATGCTTGTAGGCGCGCTCGGCAGGATGGGGGCGAACGTCATCGCCGCCGCCGTCAACGGCGGTCACGAGTGCCGCGCGCTCGTCGATATCGGCTATGAAAGCTCGACGACGTGCGCGGACGGCGAGTTTGCGCGCATAGAGGACGCCGCGCCGATCGCGGACGAAATAGATGTGATAATCGACTTTTCCCACCACTCGTCGGCTAAATCAATCGCAGAATTTGCTGCCGCACACCACATTCCCGCCGTTATTGCGACGACGGGTCATACGGACGAGGAAAAAGCCTATATCGCAAACGCCGCGAAGTCAACGCCGATATTCACGTCCGGCAATATGTCGCTCGGCATCGCGTCGCTGCGCGACGCCGTGAAGCGCGTTCTGTCCGTGTTCCCGGACGCGGACATCGAGATAGTGGAAACGCATCACAACCGCAAGCTGGACGCGCCGAGCGGCACGGCGCTTATGCTGTTCGACACGGTCAGGGAGTCGCGTCCCGACGCGAAGGCTGTGTTCGGACGCGGTCCCGAAACAGGCAAGCGCGAGAAGAACGACGTCGGGATACAGGCGGTGCGCATGGGCAACATCGTCGGCATACACGAGGTCATAATATCGACGGACACCGAGTCGATAACGCTGCGCCATCAAGCCTATGACCGCGCGCTTTTCGCCGACGGCGCTATAAAGGCGGCGGAATTTCTCGTTTCGCAGGCGCCGGGACTTTATTCGATGAACGACATCTTCGGAGGCTGACGCGTGAAAATAGAATTTACAAAGATGCACGGCTGCGGCAACGATTATATCTATGTTGACTGCACAAAGCGCGAGCTCCCCGACCCGGGCGCAGTCTCGGCGGCGATGTCGCCGCGCCACAGCTCTGTCGGCAGCGACGGACTCGTTCTGATATGCTCATCGGACGTCGCCGACTATAAAATGCGCATGTTCAACCTCGACGGCTCCGAGGGCAGCATGTGCGGCAACGCGATACGCTGCGTCGGCAAGTACGTGTGCGACAATAAAATGACAGCTAAGACTGAGCTCGACATAGAGACGAAAAGCGGCGTCAAGCACCTCTCGCTCAAGGTCGGGGACGGAAAGGTCACGGAGGTGACCGTCGACATGGGGACGGCGAGCACAGACCCCGCCGCACTTCCGATGAGGTCGCCGGTGCCGATGATAGACGCGCCGGTCAACATCGGCGGGAAAGAGTACCGCATAACGGCGGTCTCGATGGGCAATCCGCACTCGGTCATATTCTGCGACGATCCGGACGCGCTCGACCTCGAGCGCACGGGACCGACGTTTGAAAATTTTGAGCTGTTCCCCGACCGCGTGAACACGGAATTCGTCCGCGTCGAGGGCGACCAGAGCGTCTATATGCGCGTATGGGAGCGCGGCTCGGGCGAGACTTACGCGTGCGGAACCGGCGCGTGCGCCGTCGCCGTCGCGTGCGTGCTCGGCGGCATATGCAGAGCCGGCGAGCCGATACGCGTGCGCCTTGTCGGCGGCACGCTGACGATAGTGGTTCGCGAGGACATGCGAGTATTCATGACGGGTCCCGCGACAAAGGTATACGAAGGAGTTTACGAGTATGAAGGTTAAGATAAACGAAAATTTCCTGCGCGTGAAGGAGAGTTATCTGTTCTCCGATATCGCGAAAAAGGTCGCCGCTTATAAGGACGCGCACCCCGACGCAGACGTGATACGCCTCGGCATCGGCGACGTCACGCTTCCGCTTACAAAATGCGTGACGGACGCCATGCGGCGCGCCGTCGACGAGATGGCGGTCAAGGAGACGTTCCGCGGATACGCGCCCGAATACGGCTACGACTTCGTGCGTCAGGCAGTCTCCGACTATTACGCGCGCCGCGGCGTTTCGATGTCGGCGGACGAGATCTACGTCGGCGACGGCGCGAAAAGCGACCTCGGCAATCTGACCGACATATTCGGCGACAATCCGATACTTATCCCCGACCCCGTCTACCCCGTCTACGTCGACAGCAACGTCATGTGCGGACGCGAGGTCACGCTCATCGAGTCTAACGAAGAAAACGGCTTTCTGCCGTCGCCCCCGACGGAAAAGCGCGCCTACGTCATATACATATGCTCGCCGAACAACCCGACGGGCGCCGTCTACGACAGAGCGGGGCTGTCAGCATGGGTCGACTACGCGAACGAGACGGGCTCCGTGATACTGTTCGATTCCGCATACGAGGGCTACATCTCGGGCGATTATCCGCGCTCCATATACGAGATCGAGGGCGCGCGGACGTGCGCAGTCGAGATAAATTCTCTCTCGAAGCGCGCGGGCTTCACGGGTACGCGCTGCGGCTGGACGATGATACCGAACGAGCTCGAAGCCGACGGCGTAAAACTCGGCAAACTGTGGGCGCGCCGTCAGGCAACGAAGTTCAACGGCGTGCCGTACGTGGTGCAGAGAGGCGCGGAGGCGGCTCTGTCAGAGCAGGGCGAGGTCGAATGCCGCGGACTTATCGCGTACTATATGAAAAACGCCGCCATCATGGCGGAGGCGCTCGAAAGTAAAGGCGTATGGTTCACGGGCGGCAAGAATTCGCCCTATATCTGGATGAGATGCCCGCACGGCATGGGCTCGTGGGAGTTCTTCGACTTTTTGCTCGAGCGCGCGCAGGTCGTGGGCACGCCGGGCGCCGGATTCGGCAGCGCGGGAGAGGGCTATTTCCGTCTCACCGCGTTCGGCGACAGAGAACGCACGATAGAGGCGACGAAACGGATAGGAGCAATACTGTGAGCGCTGTACTTGAAAAGGAAAAAATGCTCCACGACGACCTCGGAGTGAACGAAAGCGGACATCTTACGATAGCGGGAGCCGACACGGTCGAGCTCGCAAAGCAGTACGGCACGCCGCTCATGGTGATGGACGAGGCGCGCATAAGACGAAACATGCTTGTCTACCGCTCGGCGATGGAGAAGTCGTTCGGCGCGGGATCGTATCCGCTCTACGCGAGCAAGGCGTTCTCGTGCAAATACATATACCGCATAGCGACGGAGGAGGGGATGGGCGTCGACCTCGTGTCGTCGGGCGAGCTCTGCACCGCAGTTTCGGCAGGATTTGACGTGTCGAACGCGTTCCTCCACGGCAACAGCAAGACAGACTCCGACATCGAATACGCGATAATGAG
>CANQMJ010000196.1 GCA_947624945.1 uncultured Clostridia bacterium
CGACGGGTCCCGGGCTCTCCGCCCGCATCAGCTGCAGCGGCATGCCGTTGCCGTGCGCGGCAGGCACTATCGCGAGCAGGAACACGAGCACTCCCATGCCGCCGAGCCAGTGCGTGAACGAGCGCCAGTATAAAACGCTCATCGCCTGCGCCTCAACGTTTGATATGACGGTCGCGCCCGTCGTGGTGAAGCCCGAAACTGTCTCGAAAAACGCGTCGATAAACGACGGTATCGCGCCGGATATAACGAACGGCACGGCGCCGAACGCGGATATGACTATCCACGAGAGCGCCACCGTCACGCAGCCCTCGCGCGAGTATATGGACGTCGATTTCGGCTTCGGTATGAAGCATAGCGCGGCGCCGACGGCGGCGGACAGCGCGATCGAAATGATAAACGATACGAGATCGCGCGTCGCGTCGTGAAAGATCGCCATTATGAGCGACGGCAGCATCGTCGCCGACTCGAGCAGCAGTATGCGCCCGAGATAGTTGCATATGACTTTGTAGTTCAATCCCTCACCGCATCCCTTTCGAATATGTCCTTGAGGTCGTATACGGGGCGGTCCGCCGTCGTGACGATGATGACGGTGTCGCCGATCTGGAGCGTGTCGGAGCCGTTCGGGATTATGATCTGACTCGAACGCGTTATGCATGCGACGAGGACGTTGGACTTGAACTTTAATTTGGCGAGCGGCACGCCCGTGTACGGCGCCTGCGCCGCTATGACGAATTCGAGCGCCTCCGCTTTCCCGTCGACGATGCGGTGAAGGGCGCGTATCGAGCCCTCCTCGCCGCTTCGCGATATGGCGCGGATATAGCGGATTATCTCGTTCGCCGTCAGCTCCTTCGGGCAGACGACGGAGCCGAGCTCGCGGTCGGAGAACAGACTCGTGTATTCGCTCCTGTCTATCTTCGTGACCGTCTTTTTTATGCCGAGATGACTGCAATACATCGATATGACGAGGTTTTCCTCGTCGACGCCCGTCAGCGATATGACGGCGTCAAAGCTGTCGACTCGCTCGGATTCGAGAAATCCCTTCTTCGACGCGTTGCCCTTTATGACGAGCGACTTCGGGAAGCGCTCCTGAAACTCCTCCGCGCGCTTTTCGTCCTTTTCGATTACCTTGACGTTGACGCCCGAGCGCAAAAGCTCGTCGGTCAGATATTCGGCGATGCGTCCGCAGCCGATTATAAGGACGTCGCGTATCTTCTGGCGCAAAAGTCCGAGACTTTTTATGAGAGCTGCGAGGTCGACGCGCGCGGCGGTGACTGTCACGCGGTCGCCGGACATCAGCGTGAAACCGCCGTTCGGGATAGTCACAACTCCGTCGCGCTCGACGGCGCAGACGAGGACGCGAAGTCCGAGTATCGACGACGTCTCGTACAGCTTTTTGCCGACGAGCGGACTGCCGTCCAACAGCTTCATCTCGACGAGCTCGACGCGTCCCTTGTCAAACGAATCCCGCTTCAAAAACGACGGGAACTGTATGAGACGGTATATCTCGTTCGCCGCCATGTGCTCGGGGTTCACCGCCATCGACAGCCCGAGGTCGTCGCGGAGGAAGGATATGTGCTTTGAATATTCGGGGTCGCGGACGCGCGCCATCGTGTAGCGACACCCGAGCTTTTTCGCCGACAGACAGCAGAGTAGATTCGCCTCGTCTGCGTTCATCATAGCGATGAGAACGTCGCCGTGGTCGGCGTCCGCGCGGCGAAGCGTGTCGATGGAGGCGCCGTTGCCCTCTATTGTCAAAACGTCTAAATTGTCCTGCGCTTCCTCAAGCACGTCCGTGTCGGTGTCGACAAGAGTGATGCTGTGCTCCTCAAATGAAAGACGCTCCGCTATCGAATAGCCGACCTTGCCCGCTCCGACTATGATAATGTTCATCTATGTAATGCCTTCCAAGCGTGTTTTAACGATTACATAATAGCACATCACGGGTGCGTTTGCAAGTACCGGCGATGTTGCGGCACGTATTTTTTCGCACTCACCGCTCCGTGCGCCACGGCGCTGTCCAAGTCACGCTTGGACTATCCCCCAAATCGCCGTTATTGACGCGGCTCGCCGCGTCAGCTATAATAAGATCACAAGGTGCGCGCCGAACAAAAAAACATCATGGGAGAAAAAATCATGTCAGAACTTAAAATATCCGAGATCATAAAGCGTGAGCGCAAGCGAGTCGGAATATCGCAGGAAAAGCTCGCGGAGGAGCTGACGGTGTCCGGGCAGGCGGTGTCGAACTGGGAGCGGGGAGGATATCCCGATATCGAGCTCTTGCCGCGCATCGCGCACTTCTTCGGCATCACCGTCGACGAGCTCATCGGCAGCGACGAGGCGTCGCGGGAGGCCGATATAAGATCGTTCCGCGAACGCTGCGACGAGCTTTACCGCGAACCGGCGTCGCGCGTCGCGCTCGCAAGAGAATATTACAAAAAATATCCCCGCGACTATGAGATCATGTGGATGCTCGGCTCCTACATAATCGACGACATGGATAATATCGTCGAGAACCGCGCGATCTTGCGCGAGATAAGCGGTAAGATCATCGAAGGCTGTACATACGAGCCGTACAGGAGCGGCGCGCGCGACTGGCTTTATCTGATATCCGCCGACGATGAGGAGGAGAAGAACATGGCGGCGACGGGACGCGATTGGGGCGAGGATACGGCAAAAATAGAGGAGATGAAGGAGGAGAGACTGTGGCGTCAAAGACGTTATAACGAATACCGCGCGCAGCGTGAAAAGACGGACCTGCTCTATTTTACGCATTATATAGACCGCGAGGACTCGCGCATGGCTTTTGAGACGGACGGGGAAAGACTTGCGCAGAGATTTGCCGACCCCGAACACACCGTAAAATGGGAGATGTACAAGATAAGGCTGTTCGAGGTGATTGACGGCGCGGACCATACAGTTCCCGACGGCTGGCTCGGCGCATACGGCGACGCGCATTTGAAGGCAGCGGGCGCGCTATGCGCTGTCGGGAAAGTCGACGAAGGCTTCGCCATGCTCGAAAAAGCTCTCGATATCTGCGCGATTTGGCGCCGTTTCCCGAAAAAGAGCC
>CANQMJ010000197.1 GCA_947624945.1 uncultured Clostridia bacterium
CTGTACGTCGCGTAGAGGACATCAGCGAGGCACTGTGGGGCAGCCGTGTTTCGGCGTCCACCATAAGCGACCTGAATCAAAAGGCGTATGTCCACATCGAGGAATGGCGGCAAAGACCGCTTTACGGCAAATATCCGTATGTCTATGTAGACGGTATATACCTCAAACGAAACCGGGGCGGCAAGTTTGAAAATGTGAGCATTCTCGTGGCAATCGGCGTTGACGAAGACGGTTATCGCGAGGTGATCGGAGCTGCCGAAGGCATGAAGGAAGACAAGGAAAGTTGGCGGAGGTTCCTTGTATGGCTGAAAGAACGCGGTCTCGACGGAGTGCGCCTTATCGTCGGAGATAAGAATCTCGGCATGTGTGAATCAGTATACGAAGTTTTTCCGGACGCAAAATATCAGCGCTGCACTGTGCATTTCTACAGAAACATTATGTCAAGCGTGCCGAGGAACAGGCTCCGCGAGGTGACGATGATTCTTAAAGCGATCCATGCTCAGGAGAGCAAGGACGCGGCGCGCCGCAAGGCAAAAGAGGTCGTCGAACAGCTTCACGCCATGCAACTTCACGAAGCGGCTAAGAAGGTCGAGAAAGGAATCGAGGAAACGCTTACATACATGGATTTTCCGTCGCAGCACTGGTCGAAGATCCGCACCAACAATGTTATCGAGCGAATGAACCGCGAGATCCGCCGCCGAACGCGGGTCGTCGGTGCATTCCCAATCGGCAAGTCGGCGCTGATGCTTGTCTGTACGAGGCTGCGGTACATTTCCAGCAAAGATTGGGGGTGTAAGCGCTATCTCAGTATGAAATATTTTTACGAAGCTGAAAGCTTGAGCGCCTGACCGGCGCGAAATTTCATCACCCCTCGAATTCGAGGGGTGATGAAAGCAGGATGTGAGTTCATTCTATACAATTTTGCGAAAAATCCTTGACAGGACCGATACGTATGTTAAAATTTGGATACGAATAAAAAAACAACTGTGATTAAAAGATATTGTACCTTATCCCTTTGTTTCACTCCACGTGGAAGAATGCTATTTTGTTCAGATTCTTTCTAAATGATTTGGCATGAAAAAGCACTGCAAACTGCAGTGCTTTTTATTAGCTATTTATTTTGAATTAAAGACGAAAGTATTCTTCAAAAATTTTATTTTAAAAATGTAAATAAATTTTTAGTGTTGGTTGGAAAATAATACTTACATGAACTACATTGGAATCTGTTGTAATTTCCCATATCTTGGGCAGCAACTCAAGATGTAGAGAGGTTTGACGGGCTATATACCACACTTTATTGGAAAAAGCTAGAACAAAGCTGACTTCATCGACAGACTGATGCCACGCAATAGGGAGGTATATTTTGATTTGTTACAATTCATTTGACCGTGACTTGGCTGTGACTATATTTTGCGCTTCACGTAGCACCTTAACCGCATCACCAAAGGACACATCATTTTGATACACAAATGTAATAGCATTAGAAAAAGCAGAAGATAGCACATCAAAATCGGCAGTATATGCCAATTCTCTGGCGCGATCTCGTATGATTACGATATCACACCATATTTTATATCTACATGAATCTACATCAGATGATGTATTTGTTTTTTCTATATATGTGGCTAACATCTCCGTCTGGTCTAATATCCACATATATGCAGAACAGCTTTTAACGTATTTGCTTGAGATATTGTAAATAATTGAAGCTATTATGCTTGCTATAATTCCGACCAAAAAGGAAACCGTGTTACTGTTAACGGATGACCAACACTGCAAAAGCAATACGAACACCAAACCGATTACAACAGCGATAATTATTCCAAGCCAAGAGCTTTTGATTGCACCCCAAGCATGACAAACTTTAACACGAAAACTCATCGTTTTAGATTCGTCTCAAAAGGTCTTTAGAGATAGCAACAATATTTCCGCGCTCATCCTGAATAATGATTTTATTATTTGTTCCCAAGTAATTACTCACAACAATAACGTGAGAGCCTTCAGTAATACATTCATAATGACGTGTTGCCACCGCTGTATCGCCATCACAAAATTTATTAGAAATCCTACGAGGATTTATAAAACCTAAATATTTTGATTTGATTGTCAAAACTTTTTTGTACAATGTCGCAACTTTAGGTCCGCAAAATGTCTCAACTTCAACTTTTTCATCGTTTTCCTTCGTAGCTTTTTTGACAACCACTTTCATATTTTCAAGTAATCCACATGTGGAGTGTGTTAAGACTACAATGTCCCCGACTTTAAATCTACTTGCTCTGTCATTTGCCATATTGAAAAGCCTCCAAATGAAATATAAAATATCAACACATAATCTAAACGCGTAAAATAATCTAAGATGGATTTATTATATCAAATATTTAGAAGCTTGTCAAGGATTATTTGTCACTTCTATTGTAACTTTACTGTACGATCACAATAGAAATGTTACAGCAAGGAAAAAAGAATGGCGAAAGAGAATAGCCTGTGATACAGTATAGTTGTCCAAGCCAACTGTGTACAGGAGGATCTCAATCGCCATGAAAAGTGTAACACAAGAAGTACTGTATCGTCAAGCATTAATTTTGTATGCAGAAAAACACGGAGTAACAAAAGCGGCGATCAGGTACAAGACAAACCGACAGTATATCTATCGCCGGATGCGTCGGTATGACGGGACGAAGGCTTCCCTGCAAAACCGCTCACGTCGACCGCATCACCATCCGAAGCAGCATACGGAAGAAGAACTGCGGCTGATAGGAAACATGCGCCGCCGCAACCCGAACGCGGGACTCGTAGTATTTTGGGTAAAACTTCGTCAACGTGGCTACACACGCTCGATCACAGGGCTTTATCGTGTGCTGCGCAGACAGGGCGAGATGGCTGTTAAGCCTCCGAATCCTAAGTATATACCTAAGCCGTATGAGCAGATGGATCATCCCGGACAGAGAGTCCAAATCGACGTGAAATTCGTGCCGGATTCATGCCTTGTGGGCGAGGCAAAAGGCAAGAAATTCTACCAGTATACCGCCAT
>CANQMJ010000198.1 GCA_947624945.1 uncultured Clostridia bacterium
GAACATGAGTCCGCTCATCGTCGGCGTCGGCGAGGGCGAGAACTATTTCGCGTCCGATGTGACGGCGTTCATCGCGCACACACGCGACATAATCAGTCTGCGCGACGGCGACGTCGCCGAGATAACGAGCCGTTCCGTGACCGTGTACGGTCCCGACGGGGAAGAGGTCGAGCCCGCGCGGTCGGTGGTGACGTGGGACGTCGAGGCGGCCGAAAAGGGCGGATTCGACCATTTCATGCTCAAGGAGATAATGGAGCAGCCGAGGGCGCTCGAGGCGACGATAAAGCCGAGAGTCAAAAACGGCAGGATCGCGCCGGAGGGGCTCGACGAGCTCGATATTTCCAAGGTTAGCCGCATAGTCATCGTGGCGTGCGGGAGTGCGTATCACGCGGGCGTCGTCGGCAAGTACGTCATCGAGCGGCTTTGCCGCATACCGACGACGGCGGAGCTTGCGAGCGAGTTCCGTTACAGCGACCCGATAATAGACGAGAGCGTGCTCGTTATCGCTATATCGCAGTCGGGCGAGACGGCGGACACTCTCGCCGCCATGAGAGAGGCGAAGAGCAAGGGCGCGCGCGTGATGTCGATAGTGAACGTGGTCGGCTCGAGCGTGGCGAATCTGTCGGACAATGTGCTTTATACGTGGGCGGGACCGGAGATAGCGGTCGCGACGACGAAGGGGTACACGACGCAGGTCGCGATGCTGTACATGTTCGCCGTTTGGGCGGCGGTCAGGCTCGGAAGAATAACGGAAGCGCGCGAGCGCGAGCTGACGCAGACGATAATGACGCTGCCGGAAAGGGTGCAGCGCTCGATAGACCTCAACCCGAAAATTGAAGAGATGTCGAAGAAGTACCACACGTACAAGACGCCGTTTTTCATCGGACGCAACTTCGACTATGCGTCGTGCCTCGAGGCGTCGCTGAAGCTGAAGGAGATATCGTACATACACTCCGAGGCGTATGCGGCGGGCGAGCTGAAGCACGGCACGATCGCGCTCATATCGCCCGACGAGCTCGTCATCGCGTACTGCTGCCATGAGGCGCTCTACGACAAGATGATGTCGAACGTCAAGGAGGTCAAGGCGCGCGGCGCGCGCGTTCTCGCCGTCGTAAAAGAGGGCTGCGAGCGCATAATGTCCGAGGCTGACGACGTGATATACGTAGCCGAAACGGACCCGCTGTTCATGGCGCTGACGCAGATAGTGCCGATGCAGCTGTTCGCGTACTATGTGGCGAAGGAGAACGGATGCGACATCGACAAGCCGAAGAATCTGGCGAAGTCGGTGACGGTAGAATAAACGCGGGGAAGTATGCGTGCCCCGCCGATGCAGAGTTTATAAGAAGTTTCAATACAGTTTTCATTAGACAGGTGGACTATGGAAAAGATCCTGGTGCTCGATTTCGGCGGGCAGTACAATCAGCTCATAGCGCGACGCGTGCGCGACGAGCATGTCTATGCCGAGATACTGCCGTACACGACGCCGATAGGTGATATCGCGGCTGCCGGTTACAGCGGTATAATATTCACGGGCGGACCGAACTCGGTATACGATCCCGCGTCTCCGCATTATGATGCGGGAATTCTGTCGCTCGGCGTGCCGGTGCTCGGCATATGCTACGGATGTCAGCTCATCGCGTGGATGGAGAGGGGCGAGGTCGCGTCCGCGCCCGTGTCCGAATACGGCAAGATAGAGCTCGACGTATGTGCGGGCAGCGCTTTGTTCGACGGCGTGCCGGAGACGAGCGTAGTTTGGATGAGCCACACCGACTATATCTCGGCGGCGCCGTCGGGATTTACGGTAACGGCGCGGACGCCGGACTGTCCGTGCGCGGCGATGGAGTGCGCGGAGCGCGGTATATATGCGGTGCAGTTTCACCCCGAGGTGACGCATTCGCAGTTCGGTCAGCGCATGCTGCACAATTTCCTTTACAGCGTGTGCGGCTGTCACGGCGACTGGGTGATGGACGATTTCATCGAAAAGACCGTCGCGTCGCTGCGCGAGCGCATCGGAGACAAGAAGGTGGTGCTTGGGCTGTCGGGCGGCATCGATTCGTCGGTGGCGGCGGGACTTTTGTCGCGGGCGGTCGGCAAGCAGCTCACGTGTGTGTTCGTCGATCAGGGGCTTATGCGCAAGGACGAGGGCGACATGGTCGAGGGCACGTTCACGCGGCTGTTCGATATGAATTTCGTGCGCGTGAACTGTCAGGAGCATTTCCTGTCAAAGCTTGCGGGCGTCGTCGATCCCGAGGCGAAGCGGAAGATAATAGGCGAGGAGTTTTACGCCGTTTTCTGGGACGAGATAAGGCGCGAGGGCGGAGGCGGTTTCTTTGCGCAGGGCACGATATATCCCGACTGCATCGAGTCGGGCAAGGGCGACGCGGCGGTCATTAAAACGCATCACAACCGCGTCAAGATGCCGGACGACATCGAGTTCGAGGGCGTCATCGAGCCCTTGTCGGAGCTGTTCAAGGACGAGGTGCGCGCCGTCGGCGAGAAGTTAGGCATACCGCGCGAGCTCGTGTGGCGTCAGCCGTTCCCGGGCCCTGGACTCGGCGTGCGCATCATCGGCGAAGTCACGGCGGAAAAGGTGAAAATTTTGCAGGAGGCGGACGCCGTTTTCCGCGACGAGATGGCGAAGTCGGGGTACGAGCGCGAGTTGTCGCAGTTTTTCGCTGTTTTGCCGGACGTGAAGACGGTCGGCGTGATGGGGGATCACAGGACGTACGATCATCTTATCGCGCTGCGCGCGATAACGACGGACAATTTCATGACCGCGGATTGGGCGCGCATCCCGTATGAGCTGTTGGCGCGCGTGTCGAACCGCATCACGAACGAGGTCGGGCACGTGAACAGAGTCGTGTACGACATAACGTCGAAGCCGCCTGGAACGGTCGAGTGGGAATAAGTTGAGAAGTCGTAAAAACCCAGTATTTATGCGGGTTTGCAGACTTTCGAGAGGTCTTTTGA
>CANQMJ010000199.1 GCA_947624945.1 uncultured Clostridia bacterium
ATGCCGTACGCACCGAAAACGAGTGTTGCGACCGCAAGCAGACACGACAGCGATACGCGCAGCGCATACCGCCCCGACGTCCGTTCGCGCAAAGACTTTTTCCCGCCGAGCACGCTCACGGCGAATATGACGGCACAGCCGACAGCCAAAAGCGCATAGTCCGCGCCTGTCAACCCGAGCGTCAGCATCGAACCGTCGAAAAACACGCCGTAGTTGAACGTCGTAAATATCGAGCCGACGGCGGAGAACGTCTTCCCCACGTCGGCGTAAACGTCGAACATTCGTATCATGCTCATCAAAAAATACGTGCGCACGATCATGAACGCGCCCCACGCGCCGCCCTCGCCGATGCCGGTTTTCGAGTGGAATTTTTCGTAAAGCGGCGACAGCTCCTGCGAAATGAGAATCACGACACAGTTCGCCATTCCCCACGCGATGAAATTCCATGCCGCGCCGTGCCATATGCCCGTCACGAACCAGACTATCACCGTCGCAACGTATACGGGGAACCGCTTCGCCGCGCCCGCGCCGACATGCTTTTTCACCCACTTCGACGCTTTCCCGACGGGGCCCGCTATGCTGAGCGGATAAAACAGATACTCGCGGAACCAGTCGCCGAGCGATATGTGCCATCTGCGCCAATATTCCGCTATCGACTTCGAGAAGTACGGGCGTATGAAGTTTTCGCGCAGTTTTACGCCGAGCGCCTCCGACAGCCCTATCGTGATGTCGATGCCGCCCGTGAAATCCGCGTATATGCGGATCGAGTAGAGCACGACGGCGGCAAGCGCATACGCGCCTCTGTACGTACCCGCATCGCCCGCGAGCGCGTTCACCGCGACCGCGACTCTGTCCGCGAGCACGAGCTTTTTGAAATATCCCCACGCTATGCGCAAAAACGCCCACGAAAGCGCGTCCGCGCCGACGTCAGACGGCGACCAAAGCTGCGCGCCCGTCTCGTCGTAGCGCGAAAACGGACCCTGCACGAGCTGCGGGAAATAGGCGGCGAACAGCGCCACCTTCAATATGTTGCGCTCCGCCGCGTACTTTTTTCTGAACACGTCGACGACGTAGCCGACGCACATGAACGTGTAAAACGAAATCCCGAGCGGCAGCGCGAGCGTGATGAACAGATCGCTCTCATTTTCCGCGAAGTGAAAGAGCGCGTTCGCGTTGTGAAGCGCGAAATTGTAGTACTTGAGCACCGCCAAAACGGCGATGTCCGCCGTCACCGTCAGCACTGTTACGAGCTTCGCGCGCCGCTTTACGCGCTTCCGCATCTCTTTTTTCGTCTCGCGGTCATATTCGCCCGACGATATCTCGCCCTCTCCCCGCTCATAAACCTTTGCGACCGCGATGCCGCCCGCGTACGTGACGAGCACGGTGAAAATCAGAAACGGCAGATTATACCACGCGTAAGACGCGAAGAATATCACCGACGACAAAAGCAAAAGATACGGCTTGCACACGCGCGGCAGCGCGTGGTAAACGGCTAAGAGGACCGCGGCGAAGATTATGAATTCAGCCGATGTATAGAGCATTACGGCTCATCATTCGTCCATCAGCTCGGAAACGAGGCTCCATATCGACTCTGCGGAGTTGAAGTTTTCGGGCGTTATCTTGTCCGCCGTGATCTGCACGTCGAACTCGTCCGCGATCTCGCCGATCAGCGTTACGATATCGAACGAATCGAGTATGCCGTCGTTTACGAGCGAGTCGCATTCCTCAAAGTCGATATCCTCGTGAAGCTCGGATAAAAGCTGTAAAATGGTATCCATAAAAGTCTCCCGTATATATAAATTACTTTTTTTCCGTTTTCAGATAGAGCTCGTACAGTCCGCGCCTGTCGCGCTTGCCGTTCGGCGTCAGCATCATCTCGTCGAGCTTCACCGTCACGTTCGGCAGCATATAGCGCGGCAGCTTGCGCCGCAGCTCGACCGTGAGCTGACGCTTATCGACCGTGCCGGTGTAGAAGAACACTATCTTGCCCGCGTCGCGGTCGTATACGCAGCATACGTTCGTGACGCCCTCGCACGCGGCGGCGATATACTCGATCTCGCCGAGCTCGATGCGGTGTCCCATATGCTTTATCTGATGGTCGCGGCGCGACACGAACACGAGCTGCCCGCGCTCGTTATATCGCGCGATGTCGCCGGTGCGGTATATGAGCTCGTGATAGTGATCATGGAGCGGATTCTGCACGAACGCGCGGTCCGTCTCCTCGGCGTTGTTGTAGTAGCCGAGCGTCAGCGGCGTGCCGCGTATGCAGAGCTCGCCCTCCTCGCCGCCGCCGGCGAGACGCGCGCCGCCGTCCTCGCCCCATACGAGCAGCATAACGTCCGTGTTCGGGAACGGCTCCCCTATCGGAACCGGCTCGCCGTCCGAAAGCTCGTCCGTGACGTGATAAAAGCAGCTCATACCCGTGCATTCAGTCGGACCGTAGAGATTGTAAAACTCGCACCCGGGCAGCGCCTGACGCCATATCTTGAGCTGCGACGGCGGGAAAACCTCCGAGCCGAACGCGACCGTCCGCAGATGCTCGGGCTTCACGGTGTCAAACGTCCCCGTCGACGAAATCATCGTCAGCGCGGAAACGACCCAGCAGACGGTGTTTATCCTGTGCTCGTTCAGGAATTCCACGAGCTTTACGGGGAACATGAAGTTCGACTTCGGTATTAAATACGCCGTCGCGCCGAATTTGACGGTCGGGTAAAGCTCCTTGAGGCACGCGTCGAAGTAGAGCGGCGCCTGATTGCCGAATACGGTATCCTCGTCAAAGCCTAACGTCGACGAAAGCGCCTCGATATAGTCGATGACTGAGCGGTGACATGCCGCCACCCCCTTCGGCACTCCCGTCGAGCCCGACGTGAACACCATGTATATCGGGTCGGTGTCTATCTGCCGACGTCTGACGC
>CANQMJ010000200.1 GCA_947624945.1 uncultured Clostridia bacterium
TGATGCCGCGAGTCGTGAGCGGCTCGCCGTTCCGCCTCTGCACGCGGACGGGACGCTCCCACGACGCGGGGTCGAGGATGTCGCCGCCGAGATACCTCATCATGTGCGACTGCGGCGAGAACTGCCTGCCGCCGACGGCAAACAGTATATATAGCTCACCGCCTATCTCGTGGAACTCGGGCGCCCAGAACGTGCTGTGCAGGTCCCATTCGTCGCTCTCGGGCAGTATGCAGACGGGCTTATTGTCGGCGGCGAACAGTCCCTCGACAGTGTCGGACGCTGACGCGTACAGTCCGACGTCGCCGGTCGAATCGTTCGTTGCGATAAAGTAATAGCGTCCGTCCTTCGCCATGATAACGGGGTCGGCGAAGCCTTCGATGAGGGGGAACGTCGCGGGCTTATCGGACGTCACGGTCGGGAGAGCGCGTTCTATCATGTCCGCCTCCGCGTCCGATAATTCGATGGAATCCGACGATTCCGGCACGTCGGCAAGCGGAACGAGCCCCAGATCGCAGAAAATGCGGAAATCCGCCGTTTCCCACACGTACATCATGTTCGGGTACGGCTCCGCGCCGTCACAGTCCACATATCGCGCCGCGACGCGGTAACCGCCGCCGTGCCGATATATGCGCGGCTCGCGCAGTCTGCGTTCGAGCAGCGTGTTGCGCTCCGATATTTCCGCTTTTGCGTAAAGCACGCCGACGTTTGAGTTGAGCGGTGCGAACTCGCCCCCGTCACGCGACAGCGCGAAATGCACGCTCTCGGCGAGGGACTGCACATAGTACCTTTTTACAGGCTCTCTTTCGTATACTTTGAGTATGTTCATGTCGATTCTCCGTTTCCGTTCAGCTTTTCGGCGAGCACCTGCATGTCGGTGAGCATGTCGGCCTTTTTGCGCGGGTCGCGTAAAAGCGCCGACGGATGGAAAAACGCCGACATTTCAAAGTCTCCCTTGCGGAACCATTTCCCGTGCTCCTGCGTTATTTTGAAATCGGGCTTGATGAGCCTCATCGCCGCGATGCGTCCGAGACAGACTATGAAGCGCGGGCGTATTATGCGCACCTGCTCGCGCAGGTATTCGATGCAGGCGTCCTGCTCGGCGGGCAGCGGGTCGCGGTTATGGGGCGGGCGGCATTTGAGGATATTGGCGATGTAGACTGTGTCCCTGTCGATGCCGACGGCGTCGAAGTACGAGTCGAGCAGCTTGCCCGCGCGTCCCACGAACGGTATGCCTGACAGGTCCTCCTGCTCGCCCGGCGCCTCGCCGACGAACATCAGCTCCGCATGCTCGTTGCCGACTCCGAAGACGCAGTTCGTGCGCGTCTTTGAAAGCTCGCATTTGCCGCACGTCCCGCAGAGCGCGCGCAGCTCGGTCATATCCATAAAAAACGGCTCCTTTCGTTTGTCCTATGCTTTATTCTACCATATCGCGCGCCGTCATGCAACATCGAAAATGCGGCTGCATCGAGCTTTTTCGGCGCATACGGCGGGACAGACGCAGACTTGACGTCATGCGGCGCGATATTATATAATATACGCAAATAAAAACGAAAAGGCGGTCGCGGACAAATGAAAAACATACTCGTCGTTGACGACGACATACATATCGGAAATATGCTCGAAGAAGCGCTCGGACGCGAGGGGTACGCGGTGTCGCGCGCTTATTCGGGGACGGAGGCGGCGATGTATCTTTCGTCGCACACGCCCGACCTCGTACTGCTCGACCTGATGCTGCCCGGACTGTCGGGCGAGGACGTGCTCGCGCACGCGCGCGGCATACCGGTGATCGTGGTGAGCGCGCGCGCCGACGTCGACAGCAAGGTGTCGCTTCTCTACGGCGGCGCCGTCGACTATGTGACAAAGCCGTTTGAAATAAAGGAGCTGCTTGCGCGCATAGCGGTGCGTCTGCGCGACGACGGAGGTTATGAAAGTTCGCGCATTTTGCGCTGCGGGGACTTGACGCTCGACGGCGACACGCACTCGGTCGAGGCGGGCGGCGAGGATGTCAGGCTGACGCGCACCGAATACGCGATACTGCGCCTTTTGATGGCGAATGCGGGGCAGGTCATAACGAAGCAGCAGCTTCTCGACCGCATATCGGACGACACGCCCGACTGCACCGAAAGCTCGCTCAAGACTCACGTCTCGCATCTGCGCTCAAAGCTGCGCGCCGCGTGCGGACGCGACCTTGTCGAGTCCGTTTGGGGCATCGGATACAGACTGAATGACAACATCGCATAAAGCATGACAACAACATCAGCAGTGCGACGGTAATCAGAAATCCAAAATATAAGGCCAAAACATCCATTTCCAGAGCTGAGTATATCGGACATATTGGATATGGATGTTTTGCTTTTCATTGCATAAATGGGAACATATGCTCTTTTAATAAATCTGTACGCACACCTACGACACCATTTTGTTAAAGCGGCAAGGCGCAAATATGGTATGGCATCAAGATGTAATCATTGACATTACAACATGAGCGTGCTAAAATAAGTATGAAAGTAAGGTGACATTACTGTGCAGATTTCAAGCAGACTTACGATTGCAATACACATACTGGCTTGTATTGAAACATTCAAGGGTGAACACAAAGTTACGAGCGACTTTTTGGCTGGAAGTGTCAATGTAAATCCCGTTGTGATCCTCCGGCTCCTGTCCCAGTTAAAAACAGCGGGCATTGTAGACGTAGCAAGAGGAATGGGCGGCGCTGAAATCATAAAGCCTCTCAACGAGATTACGATGCTGGACATCTATCATGCGGTTGACTGCGTAGAAAAAGGAGAACTGTTCCACTTTCACGAGAACCCAAACCAGAAATGCCCCGTCGGTCGAAATATCCATACCGTTTTGGATGA
>CANQMJ010000201.1 GCA_947624945.1 uncultured Clostridia bacterium
CGCGGAGGGCTATCCCTCGAAGCGGTACTACGGCGGATGCCAGTGCGTGGACATCGTGGAGGAGATCGCGCGCGAGCGCGCGAAGCGTCTGTTCGGCGCGGAGCATGCGAATGTGCAGCCGCACAGCGGCGCGAATGCGAATCTTGCCGTATTTTTCGCGCTTCTTCAACCCGGCGACACCGTCATGGGCATGAATCTGTCCGAGGGCGGTCACCTGTCGCACGGCTCGCCGGTCAACATCTCGGGCAAGTATTTCCACATCGTGCCGTACGGGGTGAATCCCGAGACGGAGATGATAGACTATGACGAGATGGAGCGCATCGCGAAGGAGTGCAGGCCGAAGCTGATCGTCGCGGGTGCGAGCGCGTATTCGCGCATAATCGATTTTGCGCGCATTCGCGAGATCGCGGACGAGGTCGGCGCGTATCTGATGGTGGACATCGCGCACATCGCGGGACTTATCGCGGCGGGCGTTCATCCGTCGCCGGTGCCGTATGCGCATGTGGTGACGACGACGACGCACAAAACGCTGCGCGGTCCGCGCGGCGGCATGATACTCTGCAAAGAGGAGTTTGCGAAGGCGATAGACAAGGCAGTGTTCCCGGGCACGCAGGGCGGGCCTTTGATGCACATAATCGCGGCGAAGGCGGTCGCGCTCGGCGAGGCTTTGACGGACGAGTTCAAGGCGTACGGCGCGCAGATAGTGAAGAACGCGTCGGTGCTTTGTCAGGGGCTGCTCGATCGCGGCGTGAGGATCGTGTCGGGCGGTACGGACAATCACCTGATGCTGCTCGATCTGTCAAAGTCGGGTGTGACGGGCAAGGAACTCGAGCACAGGCTCGACGAGGTCCACATCACGGCGAACAAGAATACGATACCGAACGATCCGGCGAGCCCGTTCGTGACGAGCGGCCTTCGCATCGGTACGCCGGCGGTCACGACGCGCGGCTTCCGCGAGCCGGAGATGGCGAAGATTGCGGACTTCATCGCCGATATCATCGAGGACTTCGACGGCAATAAAGCGCGCATCTCCGACGAGGCTCAAGCCCTCTGCGCGCAGTTCCCGATTTATTGATAAGTAATATAATAGTTTTTGTGAGGGAAGGAAAACTTTTTGAAAAAAGTTTTCCTTCCCTCACGCTCCCATCTTTTCAAAAACTTTTATTACTTTTTCTTTGGAGAAAGTAAATTGAAAGCCGCCTCGGCGTTTCCGTCGCGGCGGCTTTGTGGCTGTATTTTTATTTTGAATAGATGACGGCGGGGATAGGCTGACCTAAATTGTCCTGGAGGTAATCGAGGGTTATCTCGACGGGGTCGCTGTTGCCGACTTCAAATTCGCGGCGCAGATTCATAAGTGTATCGTCGGTCATGTTCATGCTGCACAGTATCACGGCTCCGCCGGGGTATACGGTCGCGGACGGCACTTGGTATATAACTCCCGTTTTTGCGATATCGTCGGGAGACATGCCGAATGTGCCGGTATAAACATTCCCGTTGAATGAGAGCGATACAGCCGAGCTGTAAGGCACATCGTATTCAAAGTAGTTTATGTTTGTATAATCGCGTGTGTTGACCGCGGTGGCGGTGACGCCGAAATCGCCGGACTTCACATATATTGATACGCCCGTGCTCTTTTCGTCGTGTCCTTCGGCGACACAGGTGCCGAACAGACCGCTAATATCGCTTTCGCTGTATTTTGTCGTTTTGAGTTCTGCGAGCTTGACTTCTTCTTCGGCGTCCTTACCGATTTTTACGGTATATAAGAACGACAGTGTCTCGACCGGCAGCGTTTCGATGCTTTCGCCGAGCAGGGGGAGAAGCGACGAATAACTTTCGATATTGCCCGATTTCTCAAAGGTGAGGTCCTTTTCTTCGCCGACAAGGATATCGAAGTCGCCGTTGCCGAAGTCTCTGCGCCCGTCGGTCATAAAGAGTATACCGTTTATAGCGGCGCATTTGAGCATTACTGTTGCTCTCTTGTTGTCGGGGTTGTTGTTTGTGATGTGGAATCCGAAGTTAAGATTTTTATTGTCGTCGCTCAACACGGCGCCGGTATAAGTGATTGTAACGCCGTTTTCGTCAAAGACTATGTTATCCTGCACTTCTATCGAAGAGAACGCGAGCTCTTTGCTCTGCTCTCCGGCGTTGTACTTTTCGAGATAGTCGGCTTTGCGTGTTTCAAAATCTTTATAGGCGTCTTTTAAGTTGATGGACAAAATCACATCTGTTGTAAACGGGTCGGGTCCCCAATATGATCCAGCAGCTAATACTCCGGAGTATTCCGCTTTAGATTCGTCATCAAGAGCGTCAAATTCTTTGACCGCTTTCAAAAAATAGTCTTTTATCATCTGAATGATAGCGGACATACCGTCGCCCTCGTCAATATTAAACCACGAGTCGGCTAAGCCGAAAAGTTCGTCATCGCTCATTCCGTCCGCATGCATCATCAGCATCTGCTGAATGCTGCCGTACCAGAACGTTTGCCTAAACTCCGCTTCCTCATTAGAAAGCTCTTCCGGGGAAGCTGTCGTCTCCGGTTCGGCGGGTTTCGTTTCGGCAGGACCGTTTACGGGTCCTGTGACGTCGTCCGATGCTGCGGGTGATGATATCTGTTCACCGTTCCCGTTGTCGGGCTTCTGCGTGTCGCCGACGGCGCTGTTCGTCTGCGTCCCGGTTTCGTCGTCCTTTCCGCTGTCCCCGCATGAGATCATCGACAGGGTCAGCGCGGCGCAAAGTATTATACTTAAAGCGCGCTTTCTCATGGTTGTGTTTCCTCCTTGTGCCGTTCTTTGACGGCGTTTATTATTCTCAACGGTACTTGCCCGCGGGAGCGGTATAGCCGTCCCCGC
>CANQMJ010000202.1 GCA_947624945.1 uncultured Clostridia bacterium
TACGCGGTCGAGGTCGACGATGACGGTGCGGACGGTGCGCACGATTACCGTGCAATTTGACAGTAAAAGACCGTCAGCGGTCGCGGAAACGATCGCCGGCGGTCGATTTTTGTATTCACGTCACAGACGTGTAAAACAGATATAGCGCGTCCCTTGGAACGTGAGGTCGCCGAAATCGCCCTCGGCGATCATGCCGAACTCGCTGCCCGATACGGAAAACTCCATGCGGTCGCCGCTCGCGACTTCAAACGTGACGTAATACGTCGAATGGGACGTCGAATAATATCCGTGCGCGCCCGAAGCGTCGCCGGCGGTTGGGTGCTGCGAATGCGATACGTCGGCGCGTTTTGATACGACAGTCGCCTGCACGGTCAGGCGCGGCGAATGATTGTTTTTATTCCATTGGGATATGCCGCGTACGGCCATGAATACCCATACGGCAAGGATACCGAAAAAGAAGATAAAAAATATCGGTAAGAAAAATTCCATAAGCTTTTTCAACCTCCCATACCGTATTATATCATAACCGCACAATAAAGTCAACAGATTATATCAAAAAAAGCAATGAAAAGTTTTAGGGAGGGGAGCGCGAGGGGAGGGACTTTTACAAAAGTCCCTCCCCTCGCTAAAAAATATTATGATTCTCAATAATTCTCGGCGCTGACCTCGAAATACGCCTGCGGATGATTGCAGACGGGGCAAACCTCGGGCGCCTTCGTGCCGACGATGATGTGACCGCAGTTGCGGCATTCCCACACCTTGACCTCGCTCTTTGCGAACACCTCCGACGCTTCGAGATTGTGGAGCAGCGCGCGATAGCGCTCCTCGTGATGCTTTTCGATAGCGGCTACCATGCGGAACTTCGCGGCGAGCTCGGTAAAGCCTTCTTCCTCCGCAGTCTTGGCAAAGCCCTCGTACATGTCGGTCCACTCGTAGTTCTCGCCCTCGGCTGCGGCGAGAAGATTCTCAGCCGTATTGCCGATGCCGGACAGCTCCTTGAGCCACAGCTTGGCGTGCTCCTTTTCGTTGTCAGCCGTCTTGAGGAACAGAGCCGACATCTGCTCGTAGCCCTCTTTCTTCGCCACCGACGCGAAGTACGTGTACTTGTTGCGCGCCTGCGACTCGCCCGCGAACGCGGCTTCGAGATTCTTCTCGGTCTGTGTGCCCGCGTACTTTGTCTTCTTTTCTGCCATTTCTTTCGTCTCCTTTGCGTTATGTTATATTGTTGACTGCGGTTTGAACCCGCATATTTTGCATTTTATCGGCGCGTATCAGTGTGCGCCGCTTCCTATCTCGCCCTTCGCGCGCGAATACTTGTACGCGCCCTTGTAGTCGTCGTCGTGCAGACAGCACGCCTCGAGGTCGTCGTATATCATGTACGCAAGCGCGGGCTCGCAGCCGCCGTCGATGCGGCTCTCCGCGACCGACAACAGCGCCTTCGCGTCGTCGTAGCGTCCGGCGGAGATGTCGGCGCGCGACGCTATGTGCAGCGCGAACAGCTCGTTTTTGCGCAGATCGCGCTCGTCGCGGCTCGCCGTCACGTTCGCGAGCAGGAACATGTAAAAGTTGGACATCATCGCGTCGTAGGACGGCAGCGACGCCGACGAAAGCTCGTCAAGCCCCGTGTCGAACGACACGCCCTGCATGCGCAGAAGGCACAAAACGATATTGTAGACCGTGTCCGTTATGTCGGCGGACGACTCGCAGTACTCCTTTGCCAATAGAAGCGACTCGCGCGCGCTCTTGTACCGCATGGCGAGCATGTCGGACACGGCGAGATTCAGACAGCACTGCGCGAGTATCGACCCCGCCGCCGACGCCGGCAGCGACGAGCCGACCGATATGCATTTTTCATACTCGCCCTCGTTATAAAGCGAGCAGAGCGTGCTCTCGACCTCGCTTTGCGGCTTTTCCGAATCGTCGAAGAAGTAGGCGGGCGAGACCTCGAGCGCTTCCGCTATGTGCAGAAGCGAGCCTATCGACGGCAGTGCCGCGCCGTTCTCGATGCGCGAGAGCATGTTGCGCGTGATGCAGTCTCCGGCAAGCTCCGACTGCGTCATTCCGCGACGCAGACGTAGAGCGCGTATTTTTTCGCCGAGATTCAGCCGTGCCATCAGCCGTCGTTAGATGAAAGACGCGCCTGCGCCTCGTCTGCGAGACGTTCGAGCGTCTTTATAACTGACGTGAGCTCGGCGCGAACCGTGTCGGCGGTCTCGTTCAGCGTCGAGGAAACGCGCTCGTCGGCCTCGCGCAGCATCGCGGACGCCTCCGCGTTCGCGTTTATGAGTATTTCCCCGAGCCGCTGACTTATCTCGTCATAGCGGCGCGACTTTTCGTCAGCCTCCGTATCTGCGGCGGGGACGGGCGCCGGAGTCGGCTCGACTGCGCGCGAATTCGACTGCGCGGACTCGAGCTGCGCGCGGAGCTTCGCGATCTCGGCTTCGAGCGCCTCGATCTTTTTTTCATAATCGCGCGTCGTCTTTGCATACGCGCGGTTGAGATTTGCTATGTATTCGTCGACCTGCCCGCGGTTGTAGCCGCGCGCCGAACGTGAAAAAACAGTTATCGCCACGTCGTTCTCCGTAAATGTGATTTACATATTCATGATACCACCGTTTGCGTCAAAATGCAAGATAAAAATCGCGGTTTTGACGCTTTTTGGGGCAAAAGCAATAAATGAAATCTATGCCCGGCTCCGCCATTTGCAGGCGCCTTTTTGTGCGTCCGTGTATGCAGTAAAATGATATGACCCAGTAAAAAAGAGAAGTTCAGACTTTGGATATGGTATAATTAAGTCACCACAC
>CANQMJ010000203.1 GCA_947624945.1 uncultured Clostridia bacterium
TGCTATGGCGGCTGAGATACTACTCGGCAAGACGATCCTCAAGGCTCTGAATACGGACCTCGTCTGCGACGCCATCAACACCGCTATGCGCGAGCTGTTCCTGCAGATCGTGTACGGACGCACGCAGTCCGCGTTCTCCGACAACGGTCTCGTTATCGGCGCGGGCATGGAGGACCTCGGCAAGGGAGCCCGTTCGATGGTCGGCACGATGTACGGCACGAAGGAAAAGGGCGTTCGTTACCTCGAAATGACGGAGGGCTACTGCACGAGAATGGCTCTCGACGAGGACGATCAGGTCATCGGTTACGAGTTCGTATCCCTCGGCAAGATGACGGACTTCATCAAGAAGGGCATGGAGCCGAACGAAGCGTACGAGAAGGCAAAGGGCACATACGGCAGATTTGCCGAAGCGGTCAAATACATAGACCCGCGCAAGGAATAAGTGAAGGAGGAAATCAAAGTGGCACAGTTTGAAGGTTACGAAAGACGCGAGGCGAAGATCCTCGGCGTACTCAAGGAATACGGCATTTCCTCTATCGACGAATGTAAGGATATAACAACGGCGAAGGGCATCGACGTCGACGCAATCGTTCGTTCGACGCAGCCTATCTGCTTTGAAAACGCAGTTTGGGCGTACACGGTCGGCGCCGCTATTGCAATTAAGTCGGGCTGCACAAAGGCATCCGATGCGGCGGCTAAGATAGGCGTAGGGCTTCAGAGCTTCTGCATCCCCGGCTCCGTCGCTGAGAACCGCAAGGTCGGTCTCGGTCACGGCAACCTCGGCGCGATGCTCCTCTCCGATGAGACGGAGTGCTTCTGTTTCCTCGCGGGACACGAGTCCTTCGCGGCTGCAGAGGGCGCTATCAAGATCGCGCTGAACGCGAACAAGGTCCGCACGAAGCCTCTGCGCGTCATCCTCAACGGACTCGGCAAGGACGCTGCGTTCATCATCTCGCGCATCAACGGCTTCACGTACGTTGAGACAGAATTCGACCCCTACACCGAGACGGTGAAGGTCGTAAAGGAAGTCCCGTACTCGAAGGGACCGCGCGCTGACGTCAAGTGCTACGGCGCTGACAACGTGCCGGAGGGCGTCGCTATAATGAAGCTCGAGAACGTGGGCGTTTCGATCACGGGCAACTCGACGAACCCGACGCGTTTCCAGCATCCCGTCGCGGGCACATACAAGAAATGGTGCAACGAGAACGGCGTCAAGTACTTCTCGGTCGCATCCGGCGGAGGCACGGGCCGTACGCTGCACCCCGACAACATGGCGGCAGGTCCGTCCTCGTACGGTATGACCGATACGATGGGCAGAATGCATTCCGACGCGCAGTTCGCGGGCTCTTCGTCCGTTCCGGCGCACGTCGAAATGATGGGCCTCATCGGCATGGGCAACAACCCGATGGTCGGAGCAACGGTCGCAGTCGCAGTCGCGGTCGAGGAAGCGATGAAATAAGAATAATTTGAGTTTCCGCAGGGGAGAGAAAACTTCTTATAAGAAGTTTTCTCTCCCCTGCACCCCTCTTTTTCAAGAATTTTTATTACAAGTTTTATTTTTCAAATTAAACGAAGACAATATTTTCAGGGCGTACTTGAGATAAACACTATTTAGTCCGCTTTTGGAAGGGGAGGGGGAACCTTTTACAAAAAGGTTCTCCCTAAATTGAAAAAGTTTTTTCTCCCCCTGCACCCCCTCTTTTTCAAAAACTTTCACTGACCTATTTTTATAAATCCGTTGTCCGAATAACAGCAGCGTGCCGTAGGCTTTCCAGCCACACCTACGCGCACCGTGCTCGTGCGTTGACGGCGCTCCAGGCGTCAAACGCAGACACGACGTTTGGACGGCGCTATCGACATGCCGCGTGCCGGAGGCTTCCCAGCCATACCTACGCGCACCGTGCTCGTGCGTTGACGGCGCTCCCAGCGTCAGACGCAGACACGACGTCTGGACGGCGATATCGCCCCGTCGCGAGGGAGCTGTTATGCCGGTATGTTGACGCGGTCTGCGCCCTGTTGCCTTTCTTGCCGCAGACTGGATAACAACGACGAACACACGGGAGCCTCTTTCGGGTTCGACAAGGGGGACTTTCTTGCGAGAAAGTCCCTCTTGTCAAAAAGCCTATTCGTAGGTGTGAAAGACGTCACCACGTCAGGTGAACAAAGATAGCTGCCGGTGGGGACAGACGGCATAAAAATCCGCGGTGAGCGAAGAAGTTTGCTATGGATACGGACTACCAGTTACGCAAAAAGTAAAAATACATAAATTTGTGAAAAGTACTTGACAAATTGTAATTTTTGTGGTATAATATACGCAGTTGAATAGATGCAGCATTTTTCGCCGGCGAAGGCGGCATAACAGCTCCCACGGAAACTTTTATTAACTTTTTTGCCCCAACTACTTGACATGACGGGTGCGCGCGTGATATACTGTTTAGGCTGTCGCGGAAGCGACCGTATATCGGGGTGTGGCTCAGTCCGGTAGAGCGCTTGGTTCGGGACCAAGAGGCCGCTGGTTCGAATCCAGTCACTCCGATGTGGAAATAAGCCGAAAAATCATTTGTGGACGCAAAAACCATGATTTTCGGCTTATTTTTTATGTTCTCCGGCGGGGGACGCGCGAAAAATCATCTCACAAAAATAAAATTTATCGGTACGGGACAAAGGAGAGAGACAAAATGCACCACAGAATTG
>CANQMJ010000204.1 GCA_947624945.1 uncultured Clostridia bacterium
AAAGTAATAGCCCGATCGTCAGGTATTGATACAGGTTTCGCACGCACCCTGCTGAGGCGCACACCAGCCTACGCCGTGTGTGTAGCCGGAGATGTCGGTGATCTGTTTAGCCGCGATCCATTTGCCTTCTTCGGGAATGGGCGCGGGATCATGGCGCGGTCCTTTTGCAACGACGCACTGATGCTGGACTTCCGCACTCATAGCGTACGGAGCTTCGCTTACATTGCTCATAATTAAGTGACCTTCCTTTCATATAATGAAAATCGGAGTTATTATGGTTTCCCACGGTGATTATATCATGATTTTACCCGTGTGTAAAGATGTAAAATGATGAAAATTTGCGCACGCGGTCACAAACGCGGACATGCGCGCTCAGCACCGGCTCAAAAACTCGTCGACGACTCTTTTATATCTCTCCCTGTCCGCCATAAACGATATGCCGTGACCGGCGTTCGGGAACGTCTCGAGCGTTACGTCGACTCCCGCCGACCTCGCCGCGTCGTATATTTCCCGCGACATATCGCACGGGACGAATCTGTCGTCCTCGCCGTGTATGAGCAGTATCGGCGCGCGCGAGCACTTGACACATTCGACCGCCGACGCCTCGTCTATCGAGAAATGCCCGAACACGCGCGCCCCGATGCGCACGAACAACATCGTGAGCTTTCGCGGGAACCCCATCTCGCCGCACACCTTCTCAATTATCGCCGCCGGCGATGAGTATGCGCTGTCCGCAATTATCCCCGAAACGCGCTCCGTCTCCTCCATCGGCGACGCCATGAGCACTGCCGCCGCTCCCATCGAGACGCCGCAGAGATATATTTTCGCGTCGGGGAAGCGCGCGGACGCATATTTCACCCACTCCGCGCAGTCCTCGCGCTCGCGCACGCCGAACGTGATCGTCCTGCCGCCGCTTCTGCCGTGCGCGCGCTCGTCGACAACGAGCGTGTTCATCCCGGCCTCGCGCGCGAGCTTGTTCCCGCCGCAGAAGTCGCGGACGCCGCATCCCTTGTAGCCGTGAAGCTGGATCTGAAGCGGCGCGCCGTCGGCGACGTGGTAGTACCGCCCGAACAGCTCTACGCCGTCGCGCGAGCGTATTTTGACAGGCTCATACGGTATCTCCGCCATCTCCCTTATGAGCGCCGTCATCTCGTCTCGGCGTTCCTCGTACTGTTCGCCGCGCGGCAGTCTGTAAACGTCCTCGTTCGGGTCGGGGACGTGATAAAACGCCGTCCTGTATGCGTAATACGCGAACGTTGACGCCGCGGCTATAATAACTACGATTATTGCGGCAAACGCCGCCGCCCATACCATGCTCCGTCCTCCTTAAAAATCGGGACCCCGCCCGAATATGCGGGCGGGATCCGATGCTGTTATATTTTCCGCTTACTGACGCGGCTGCTGATAGTTATTCTGTCCGTTCCCCTGCTGCGGCTGATAATAGCCCTGTCCGTTCATCTGCGGAGGTCGATAATAACCCTGACCGCCTCCCTGCGGCTGATAATAGTACCCGGGCGTGCCTGTATATCTGTTTGTACTGTCATAGAGCTTTTTCATCCGACTGCGGTACATGAAGATAAATATTCCGTACATGACAGAGCTGACTATGTTGCACAAAGCTGCGAGTCCCGATACCATAAGCGGGAGACTGCCGGATATAAGCGTCTGCGGAACGGAGATCAGCGCATAAGCGCTCGCTATAAACAGGCACACGGCGACGAAAACGGACGCCTTATAATGCGGCGTACATGTTTTAGCCGTATTCTTTATCGCGTTGACAGTTTTTATCAGGAACACATAGTACAGAACGACAAAAGCAAGGATGAAAAACAGCACTATCCCGGCTGCGATGAATCGCGGCGCCAGGAATTCGTGTCCGTTATCGGCGGCTGCGGCGCCTAAAACGCCGACTGCGAGCGTGATAAACGCGAGGCTGACGAACGTACATATAAAGTTGATGATAACGACGACCTTGACGAGCGTAAGTCCCCCCGTCTTTATCGGACCGTTTTTGTTCGCCGCGCTCGCGTACGCAAGCCATGAGCCGAGCACGATGAGTATCGACGGGAGCTGACTGATCACAGTCTGTACGATGCTCGTATCGTTCATCATTCTCATGACATCCTTCATGGATTCCATAAGATCCGCTGCGGCATATCCGAGTCCGAGCTGATTCATTGCGTTGTACATAGAAGCGTACAGAGCGGTAAAAATATTCGACGGTCCCAAAAAAGCCTGTACGATATTAAGAACGATGGCAAGAGAAGACGCGATCAGCGCGATCAGTATGACTGGAGATGAGCACACGGATTTGAGCGTCGATAAAACGCTTTGCGAGCCTGCGTCAGTCTGCGCCGAGCGCACCGCCGCCGTGTTGTTGTACTGCGGTATCTGTTGATATTGCTGCCTCGGCGGTTGATACTGCGGCTGTACAGGCTGTTGGCGATACTGTTGCTGCATCGGTTGTACAGGCTGCTGATACTGTTGCGGTGTCTGCGGTTGCTGTTGTTGCGGTTGCGGCTGCTGAGGTTGTACCGGCTGTGTCGACTGCTGCGGCTGTTGCGGAGAATAAGGAAATATCCGAAGAGACGGATGGAAAACTCAGAAAAG
>CANQMJ010000205.1 GCA_947624945.1 uncultured Clostridia bacterium
ACCACATTATGCGGATAATGTGGTCTTTATTTTTGAGAAAATCAGTCTGTTTACCACCATGTCGACCCTTTCACGGACTTCTTCCTCGGTCGTTTTCACATAGATTTTCGTTGTGTTTATACTGCTGTGGCCGAGCAGCGCGGCAAGCTGAACTATGTCGTGTGTTTCCGCATAGAACGTCCGCGCAAAAAGTTTGCGAAGATTGTGCGGAAATACCTTGCTTGCCGCAACTTTTGCCTTTTCACACAGGCGCTTCATCTGCTTCCAGATCGCACATCTGTCGAGAGGTCTGCCGCTTTTGGTGCGGAATATCGGACCGGATTCGATTCTGTTTTCCTTTATGTACGCCATCACCTCACGCTTCAGTTCGTCCGCCACGATCACGCGGCGGTTTTTCTTTTTGCAGCGCACGGTCACGCGCACCTTGTCGAGCTTACTTTTGAACGATTCGACCGTAAAATACTTCACCTCCGACACGCGTATGCCGGTCGAGAATATGACGAGCAATAAGAGATACAGCCGTCGATCGTCCTTCGCCGCATCGAGCAGTCTCTCGAACTCGTCCTGCGTCAAATTCTTCTCTTCCGGATTGAACGGCAGTTCTTGTATCCTAAGATTCGACACGGCGCAGTCCGGACACCCGACAAATTTCAACAGCGCGCGTATCGACGAGATCATCGAATTTATGCTCGAATCCGCAAATTTGCCGCAGTCCATAAGATGCGACTTATACGCGAGCGTCTTCTCCTTCGACAGCGGCTCACCGCCGAGGAATTCGGCAAACGCGGTGACGTCGCGGATGTACTTGTCTATCGTGAACTCGGATTTTTCTTCAGAGATGAGGTGCGAGCGGAATGAAGCTATTACTTCGGCTGTGATATACGTTTCGGTTGCTGCGGTTTTCATAGACTTTTCCTTTCATTTCATTTTTGTGAGACTCTGTATTGAATATTTTATCGAAAAAACGGAACTCACGGGAATACTATGTCGGGAAAATGCTCGTGCCTGACAAACACAAGTAAGAAACGGAAACTTTTTCTAAAACAAAAGAAGCGCTTGATCTGTTTTTGGAGCGTCATGCGATATCAAAAGGACAATACGATAAAAGTCTCGGCGACCTCCGTGTCAAGATGGGATCACGTACGAAGTAACTGACTGATGTCATTATTGAAACATGCAAAAAAGCACACTGTATGCAAGGATATAGACAAAACTGTACGGTTCATTTGATTTTCATTTTTGTATTTGCATAAGTAAAACGCACCGTCTTCGGTGCGTTTCGTTTCGGTGTTATAAGGTTAATAATACATACATCAAGACAAAAGCACCGGATTCTCACTCTCACAGTCCGCGATCTCGCGAGCCGTTTCATCGAGAACTACGGTGACTCCCTCGTCAGTAAACAGTCCGTGCGGCGACAGCTTCTCGGCACCCGGCCGGCTCGCAACGCAGGCGACGCAGCCGTCTCTGCCGCCGGGAAGGTCGGGATACGCCTCCGCGTCCGTGCATATGAGTCAGGTATGTGTCATTTCTACTTATAGCATTATCGCCCCGAAATTACTTTCGGAGCGATAATATTCATGCTTCACCTTTCATATTGTTTTCGGGTAAACATCGAGCGTGCGGCAGATCATCATCAAATCGAATCCCGTGTCGACAGAGTTGACAATGACGGTATAAATATATCAATGAATATCAAAACTGCCTTTATGACTGTCAGCTGTGATCCTGACGACAACTTTCCCGGACACGGCTGCATCAAAAGATTCGGTTCCGATATCGTGCTCGTCAAAAATGACATTACCGTCCGCATCCTGTATTTCAATGGAGATCGTCCCGCTCTCGGTCGTTACATCTATGTGAAGCATATCGGTCCTCGGGTGAATGCTTCTCTTCATAGTTCCGTCAAGAGAGCTGTATCTGCCTGTCCAGCTGCTGTAGCCTTCGCTGCCGACATAACCGATCCTTATTGCGCTTCGGCTGCTTTCAATGCCCAAAGCTCTTGTCACGAAAATACTTCCAAAGGATATTAAAACAATACTGAGGACGGTGACGATAGAAAAGATCCACGGCTTGCGAACTGTCTTTTTATACTCCCGGATATCATCGTCGGTCGTGTGCAGTTCAAACGGTTTTCCGTCATTTTCCTTTTCTACAAGAAGAATTTCTTTGTTGTAAGAGCCTCCGGTCGTCGCGATTTTACCGCCTTTTTTCGCCCACGGGCGAAAAACAGCTTTCCCCACGGAATAGTCAAGATTCAAATTCTTAAATAATACACGATAGCCGAAATCCTCCAAAAAGGACGCATACTCCCTGGCATTTTGTTTCGATTTTTCTCCGACAAATTCTACCGCGTAGCGATATTTCCCCGGTTCGCAATCCTCAAACTCATACCATGATCTGCCCGTTCGGATCAGACGATAGCCCTTATCCGCCATTTTATTCAGCCAGTTTTCCTGTTTTCTCAGGAACCCCCAAAAGAAACGATAATATTTTTTACTCATTTTTTTCCTCCATAATATCTCCGGCGATTTAGCTTGCGTGAGATAAAGAAGCAACAGAAGTGTAAAAAATTTTGCCGTTCCCGTCCGGCGTTCCCCAGCGCCGGA
>CANQMJ010000206.1 GCA_947624945.1 uncultured Clostridia bacterium
CTCCCGCTCCGTGTACGGCAAGATCAAAGATTTTCTCGACGATCCATTTTGTCTCACTATCCACGGCGATGGTGTTCCTGATCTCCGGGTGTCGGATATAGCCAAGCGGAGCGGTAGTAATACATGGCTTCGTCCGGCTCGATAAGATAAAATGCCCTGTTCTCCGGCGTGTCCTGCCCATGTCAAAAAGAGCAGGAAACCTTTTTGATTTCCTGCTCTTTTCTCATGTGGACGTTCCGATATTCAATTCTCAGTGGTCATATCGATAGTTTGGTAAGTTTTGCATCATTTCTGCTGCTGTCACTATTCTTGTTATGAGTTAGAAATATTGTAGCTCAAATTTACTCCCGAAATGTTATAATCGGACGAGTTAAAAATATAGAGCTTATATGTTCCCGTTTCACTTACGGTAAATGAGTGTGAACCGCTGTCACCGGTAATGGTCACATACGTCACCATACCGTCTCCATCAACGTAACCGATTTTAAGCTCGGATTCGGAACCTGCATTGCTTATACTGACAGCGAGCTTTTGCCCCGCGCCGATTGCAAGAGATTTGAACGTATAGCCGGTATTTGGGGCGATATCTCCGCTGAGATTTGAGGTATCTTTCATATCGGTCACATTTCCTTCGATATCGAAAACGGTGCTTTCGGGAAGCTCCGATTGCTTTCCAAACGGGATAACACCGTTTACAGACCGTCCCGTGTACTCAGGACGTGCAGACGGCTGTCCGACAACAAACAGATCACCGTCTGATCCCGCTGTTTGTTCTGACTGCGAGGACTGACCGCCGACACGTTTCACTCCGTCAAGCTTCGAGATCGTGCCCTCCTGTGTATCGGCAGCCGCGAAAGCGGTGCATGTTGCCATCGTTACAAGTACGAGCGCAGCAATAAGCGCGCTTATTGATTTTTTCTTATATTTCATAATAGATTCGATCCTTTCTTCGATTGCGTTCTTTGCAAAGCAGTTGTAGAACGGCGGAAGAGTATGCCGTGTCTCCTCCATGCAAATCAGTGCCCGAGCGTATGAGGCGCGGTCGTCTTTTCCAAAACAGTGAAGGACACACTCATCACAAGCTAATTCGATGTCACGATTATAGAGAATGTAAAGTAACCACACCATCGGATTGAACCAGTGGACGCATAGCGCCGCAGTCACGACCCATTTTCTTATCGTGTCAAAACGGCAGATATGCACATACTCGTGGAACAGAACATACTGTAATTGATGTTTGTTTTTCCAGTCTGTATTTTTCGGCATCAGAATGACCGGGTGAAGCAGTCCGTATGTCAACGGAGTCGATATGCCGATGAGACTTCGCACGTCTATTGTCCGTCGGAGCGGATGCTCGGAAATCCATTTTTGCACGAAATCATTCTGCACATGCAAAGATGTCTTAAATTCGCGGCGGCAGCGCAGATAACGCAGAGCAAAGCAGCCGAAACAAAGCGTCATGCCGACTATCCAAATTAAATATACGACCGATACTGCCGGCGTATTGACGTGCAGCACTTGCGCGGTCTCTTTCTCAAATCCCGACATGCATTTCTCCACCGAAACCGCTGTATGTGCGTGTAGATCTGTCAACATGAAGCGGTTTGACAGCGACGGGAATGATATGGGCAGAAGCAGACGTACAATGGCAATTTGCCAAAAGACCAGGAGCATTTTCTTCGGCAGCTTATGGATCGCTGCTGCCCGAATAACAATGACTGCAAGAATTATGACCGCCCCGGACAGACTCATTCGCAACAGGTTCATCGTTCTCTGCTCACTCCCATTTGTCAACGATCTGTTTCAGACGTTCGATCTGCTCGGCAGAGAGCTGCTTTTTGCCGAGCAGAGCGGCGAACAGATTGTTTGCGGAGCCGTCGTAGATTTTTTGGATCAGTTCGTTTGTTTCCGCCTCCTGCACCGCCTCTTTGGAAACGATTGCATGGCACATGAAGTTCGGCTCATAGCGTTCGATCGCGCCCTTTTTGATACACCTTTTGATCAGCGTATACGTCGTATTCATGTTCCACCCCGTTTCCTCTTTAAGCACGTCGGAGATATGCTTTGCCGTTGTATCTCCTTCACGCCAAAGTACGTTCATTACTTTAATTTCAGAATCAAAAAGTTTAATTTCCATACGATTCCATCCTTTCAAAAGACTGTAGTAGTTTGCCATGGCATTATCATAATACCACAGTAGTGTAGAAATGTCAACACTACTGTGGTAGTTTGTGCGATATTTTTTCCGTCACTTTACGACGGACATTCTTTGAGTGAAAAGACGCCCCTGTGGGCGGTGAAATGATACGGCGCAAGCCGCATAAGCAGGGTTTGGGGAAGGCACTCCCCAACGAATGATACAAAATGAGCAAAAGACGAATTGTGGCACCGCGGCAGGATCTTGCTCTCAGCTGCCCATGCGCTCACACTTCTCAAAATCTTTGCCCCCTCTCTTTACAACAAACAAAAAATCGTAGTTTGATGGGTATGAGGTAATAAATTTTTCTTCATCGCAAATACGGTTAGCGGTAGGCGTTTTAGAAAAACTCTTTTGCTTATCCAACACTGACGGGACGATTTCAGCAACCGCAGAAATAAAAAA
>CANQMJ010000207.1 GCA_947624945.1 uncultured Clostridia bacterium
CTATGCCCTTTCCCTTGACACATACGAGCGTATTCGCGGTCCCCAGATCTATTCCAATGCTTCTTGACATTATTTACCCGGCAAAAAAGCCGTTCCTTTCATGTTTGGTGCGGATGAGCTCTCACTACTATATCTATTTCGCAGATCGCGCGAGTATGCCGCATATGGTGAGTCCTGCGCGCGACAAAAGACGCGCCGTCAGCGCCTTCGGCATGCCCGTGACGTTGAAGTAGTCGCCGTCCACGCGCTCGACGAACATGCCGCCGAGCGTCTGTATGCCGTAGGCGCCCGCCTTGTCGAACGGCTCGCCGGTACGGATGTAGGCGTCTATTTCGTCATCTGTTATCTCGCTCATGTATACGTCGGTCGCGGACACGTCGGTGTGATATTCGCCGTCGGATGCGACGGTCACGCCAGTATAGACGGTGTGGCGCGCGCCGGACAGCATGCGGAGCATGCGCTTCGCGTCAGCTTCGTTTTTCGGCTTGCCGAGTATGCTGCCGTCAAGCTCGACGACGGTATCGGCGGCGACGACGATGTCGTGCGGATATTTTGCCGCCGCACACTCCGCCTTGCGGCGGGAAAGCGTTTTCACGACCGCTTCGGCGTCGTCGGTGTCGACGGTCTCGTCGGCGTCGGTGACGTATACGTCAAAGTCGATGCCGAGTGAGCGCAGAAGGTCAGCGCGGCGAGGCGAGCCCGACGCGAGGATCACGCGCTTCATTTACTTTATTCCCGTAGAGCCGAAGCCGCCGACGCCGCGAGCAGTCTCGTCGAGCTCGTCGACCTCAATGAGCTTCGCCATGTAGATGGGTATTATCATGAGCTGCGCTATGCGGTCTCCGGGATGAACGGTGAAAAGCGACGAGCCGTGATTTTTGAGCGCGACGCAGAGCTCGCCGCGGTAGTCGGGGTCGATAAGACCGATGCCGTTGGCGAGCGAAATGCCGCGTTTTGTCGCAAGTCCGCTGCGCGCGCATACGACGGCGGCGCAGCCGTCGGGGACCTGTATCGCGATGCCGGTGGGGATAGATTCGATCTCGCCGACGGAGAGAGTGATGCTGGAGTCGCCGCAGTAGCGGAGGTCGAGCGCCGCAGAACCCGCGGTCGCGTATTCGGGGAGAGATGCGCCTTCTCTGACGCGCTTTACTTTAAGTTCGAGTGTTACCATTTTGTCGTTTCCTTTCGTTTGAACGCACCTATTTTATGCGTTTTATATCTGTGCCTTCGCGCGGAGGAAGTCCGCGCTGCCAACATTCGATTATTTCATCAACTTCATCTGCGCTCTCGGCCGTGAACATGAAGTGCTGCGACGACGCGCCGACGGCGTACAGACTGCTTTTTTTGTCCGCCATATAGACGGGGACGCTGTTATATATGACTGTGCCGCACCCCGGTATGCTCCGCATAGGGAACCGCACGCTGCGTCTGTCGACGAGGGTGAATGCACATTCGCTGCCGTTTTTGCATTTGCCGAGACATTTCCCCGCGGCGGCGCGGATAATGCAGCGCTCCGTCGTCATGAGCGGCAGACGCCCGTATACGATAATGCCGACGTTCACATGCTTCGCGATATCGCGCATCTGCGCCGACGTCAGTTCCGGCGACAGCGTGACCGTGCCGCCGCATGCTTCATGCGCCGCGAGCGCGGACTCTGTGTTGCACACGTTGAATCGGTACGACGCGTCGGCGACCATAGGATCGGGTATGAGCGGTACTTGTCCCGCGCCGTTGACGAGCGCGCGGACTGCGCCGCGTTCGTGTGCGTCGGCGGCAAGGCGCCGTATCGCGTCAGCGTCGCGGTCCCTGACGACGGGCGGCAAAACGATGCCGTCGGCGATGCTCGTGAATCTGTCGAGCGGCAGATAGATGTGTGAAAAAAATGATTTTGCTCGCGCCGTTATCTGTTCCGGCGACAGAAACTCTGCCGTAAGTGTCACGTCCGTGCGTGGGACCGTGTCACGCACCGGCACGTCGGCAGAGCGCTCGCATACGCGCACGCCTGTCAGCGCGTCGACGGCGCGTCGGCGAAGCTCGTTCAGCTCCGATACGCGCATCCTGACGCCGCCGTCGGGGACGGAGATATCGACGTTCGTGTTCGGCGTGACCTCATAGTCGGTCGCGCCGAGGCGGCAAAGCTGCTCGCGTACGCGGTCATGCGGCAGCGGCGACACGGTCGGGGAGGCAGCGTCCATCGACACCGTGACGGTGCGTCCGCGAGCGGACAATGTGAGCGTGGACGGCGAATCATCGTGGAAGCGCGCCGTCAGCGAGTCGAGAGGGGTTTTTGCGAGCGGCGGTATTTCGACCGACGACGATCTCGTCTTTTCCTTGTCCTCGTCGGTGCGAATGCCTATCATCGAGTCGGGGCTCGTCCGCACGCTCCCTTTGAAGTACGCGTCGGTGAAGCCCGAGCGCGAGAACAGCTTTGACAGCGACGATATCTCGTCCGCGGACGCGTCTCGTCCTTCATCGATTAGACGGCGGTACAGGCTCGTAACGCCGTAGACATAGTCGGGACTCTTCATGCGTCCCTCTATTTTGAGCGAATCGACGCCGAGCGAAAGCACGCGTGTCACGGAACATGCGAGG
>CANQMJ010000208.1 GCA_947624945.1 uncultured Clostridia bacterium
GAGTCGCCGTATTGTGCGTCCACTCCGGTATCGTAAAGCTCAAGCGATCTGCACTCGGCGATATACTCGTCGAACGCTTCCTTGCTCCCCGCGCCGACGAGATCGTAGTAGCGAAAGCCGTCGGCACTGTACGCGACAGTTTTGAATACGGTCACTATCTCGTATACGCCGTAACCGTCGAGAGTGTCGAACTTTATGGTCTTGTGCTCTCGGTAAAAATCCTCGTCCTCATACTTGCACAGATCGGTGAACATAGTGCCGTTCTTCTTGTGGTGTCCGTAGATTATGATGTTGTCAGATTTACCGAGCACACAGTTCTGCTGTACGAACGGCACGCCGTAGTCGCTCTTGTTTCCGTAGAAGTCGTGGTCGAGATAGAAGTCGCCGATGCTGCGGCTCTGCATGACGGGATAGTCGATAAGCGTACCGTCGATCGTTATCCATCCGACAAACTCACGGTTTTGCTCATATACGGCGCGGTAGCGATCATAAGCGCTCACGGTCGACTGCGGTGATTTACCTGTGCCTGTTTCGTTTGAAACATCAGATGTGTCATATTCTCCTTCGTTCATATCCGTTGTGTCAGTCGTGTTTGTATCGGTGACCGACGCCGACAACAGCTTTCGCACACTGTCGAACGAGTCTGCGCTGCGTTTTTCTTCGTTGAGCTGCGATATGACCGCGCTCACCGACATAATGAAAACGGCGGCGAATACCGCCGCCACACCGAGTATGCTTTTTCTTTTCATGTTGTTTTGCCTCCGTTCCTCTCATTGTTTACTTCACCGAATTTAGTCGTCATAAGTTTATACAGTCTCGTATCTCGCGGGAACTTGTTCGCAAACGGCACGAGCGAGCTGCCGACCTTGATCAGTCCGTGACCCGCCTCCGCGTTCGTTATATACGAAAGCTGCAAGTCGGAAATGTTCAACAGCTTCGCAAGCTCGAGCCTGTCCGTCGACGCCTGATTGAGCATGATGATGAACTCGGAATTTGCGAGCATCGTCCGCGCCGTATGGCTCTGCAGCAGGTCGTCCACGTTCTGAGTTATACCAGTAGCGAACGCGCCGTATTTGCGCACTCGTTTCCACAGCGTGAAAAGGAAGTTGGCGCTGTATTCGTGACTGAAAAGGATATATATCTCGTCTATGAATATGAACGTGTTTTTCCCTTGCGCGCGGTTTCGTGTGATGCGGTTGAGGATGCTGTCGAGCACGACGAGCATACCGATAGGCATCAACTGTTTGCCGAGGTCGAGAATATCGTAGCAGATGAGGCGGCTGTCCGTGTCGACATTGGTCTGTTTAGCAAACGTGTTTAGCGAGCCCGAAGTGAACAGCTCTATCGCAAGCGCGATGTCCTGCGCCTCGGGTTCTTCCTGACAAAGCAGCTCGCGGTGAAAATCCTGAAGCGTCGGCGGCGCGCCTCTGTACCCGTTCTGCTGATACGGGCGGTATACGTTCGCGGTGCAGCGGTCTATGACTGATTTCTGCTTCGCACCGATCTCGCCTCCCACAAGCTGTTCGCACAGCGACATGATAAACTCCGACTTGAGTATGACGGGATTCGCGCCGTCGCCGTAGTCCTTGTTCATATCCATCGCGTTGATGTGGTTTTTCGACGTAGCGGATATGTTGACTATCTCGCCTCCGAGCGCGCTTACGAGCGCTGAATACTCCCGTTCGGGGTCGATGATGAGTACGTCCGCGTCCGACGACAACATCACGTTCACGATCTCGCATTTAGCCGTGAACGACTTGCCGCCGCCCGACACGCCGAATATCCACGCGTTTCCGTTCATGAGCCTGCGTCTGTCAGCGATTATCATGTTTTTGCTTATGACGTTTTGCCCGTAGTAGACGCCGTGTTCGTGGTATATGTCCTGCACGCGGAACGGCATGAACACCGCGAGCGATTCCGTCGTAAGCGTGCGGAACGCGTCTATCTTACGCACACCGAACGGCAGCGCCGTATTGAGTCCGTCCATCTGCTGAAACTTGAGCACCGCGAACTGGCACATATGCTTTCTTGCAGTCGAAAGAAGCGTTTCCGTGTCCTCGTCGAGCTGCTTTTTCGTGTCAGCCGTATGAACGAGCGTTATTACCGCGTACATCATGCGCTGATCGCGCGTCGTCAGGTCGTCGAGAAACTCCCTCATCTCTTTTTTCTGCTGCTCCATATCGTATGGAATAGTGGCGGAAAAATTGTTGTTCGCGTTCTGCCTGCGCTGCCAGTTCGTGATGTTCGTGTCTATGCCGAGCAAACGCGATTCCGCGTCTTTCACAGCTTCGTCGGTCGGTACGGGTATGACGTCGATAGAGAGCATGAGATTTCGGTCGAGGTCGGTCAGCTCAGTGACCATTGCGTCCTTTATATAGCTCGCATAGTCGCGCAAAAACAGCACGCGTCCGTAACGCTCGCCTATCTTGAAACAGTCCTTCTCAAACTCCATAGAGTCGGGACAAATATAGTCCTTGAAGCTGTGACCTTTGCGTCTGCTGTCACGGATATTGAAGAAATACGACGACTCCTCGCCGGCGCGGTAGAAGTCGTGGAATATCCGCAGCCTGTCGTCGGCTTCAAGCTCGG
>CANQMJ010000209.1 GCA_947624945.1 uncultured Clostridia bacterium
CCTCTTTCGGGTTCGACAAGGGGGACTTCCTTGCGAGAAAGTCCCCCTTGTCAAAAACCTATTCGTAGGTGTGAAAGACGTCACCACGTCAAGTATGAAAAGGTAGCTGCCGGTAGAGGCAGACTGCACGAACATCCGCGGTGAGCGGAGATACCGGTTTTGATAAAGATTTGTTGATTGCGTGAAAAGTAAAAAATATTCACGTGAAATTGTGAAAAGCACTAGACAAATCACAAAATTTGTGGTATAATATAGGCAGTCAGTAAGAGCGGCGTTACACTTATGGTTGAGTGTAAATAAATAAAAAGCCGCTGACGCGGCTTTTTATTTATTTATCTTCCGCAGCCGCACGGCTTGTTGTTGCCGCCGCCGTTGCCGCAGTCGTCGTCCTGCGGGACGAACGCCGGCGGATAGAATTCGTTGACCGGGAACGACATCGTGCGGAAAAGCGCGCACGGATCGTCGTTTTCGGGGCTGACACATTCCTTGTCGGGCACTGTGTATTCGGTAGCATTGATGAGATACTGCGCCGGACGCTCGATGCGCACGACGGAGAAGAATCCGAGCGACACCACGAGCACATGGTCGCTGTTGTCGTCGTCGCCGCAGAGGTTTCCGCCGATATCGCCGGCTACATTGTCCGGTATCTCGTCGCATGTGCAGCAGCACGAGCAGCAGCACGTCTGCGGCTCGACTACCTTCGCGCCGAGGATTATCGGGTCGACAGTTTCGAGCACAGCAACGGGCATATTCGTGCTGACGCGGCTGCCCGAAAAGTCGGGTCTGCGGCAGTGGTTGTCGTCGAACGGGTCGCTCTTGAAGATGCTCACGTTGCCCTCGGACGCGAACAGTATAACCGTCTTTTCGACTGCCGCGATACCCGTTATATCCTGAGGCTTGCCGTTGCAGCATACCTCGACCGTGACTTTGACGTAGATGCGGATGTTGATCTGATAGAATCCGCGGTTGAACGGCACCGCCGATACGTCGAGCGTCGCCGATACGATCTGCGCCGACTTCGTGCGCACGTTCTGCGTGTGGTTGATGAGCTCCTGTCCGAACGAGGTGAGATAAACTCTTACGTCCTCGTAGCAGTCTTTGTCCCTGCACGAGTCGAGGACTCTGTATGTGTCAATGCAGACAGTCTCGCGTCCGCAATTCTGTCTGTCGATATTTGTTCTGTTTTCCGGCATGGAGAAACATTCCTCCTTGAAATTTCAAGCGGCGCCGACGCTTATCACATCGGCGCCGCTTTCAATTCCATGATATGCTTCCCCGTCCGTTCGGGTTACGGTTTTGTGCGGTGCTTATATGTACTTTTTCATCGTCTCTGTCGCGTCCGACGTATCTATCGTCGACGTTATCACGATGTTTATGCCGTGAACTTCGGCGAATGAAGCCGTTTTGTCGAGGAATACGTCGAATGCGGGAACATCGTTGCCTGAGATGCGGAGCGCCGAGTCTATGAAAATGTCGGTGATGTCGTGGTTGCTCGCGTAGATGCCGCAGACGAAGCCGTATAGCGACGGCGCGTCGGAGATGAGATATTCGTCAGCCGGGATAAGGCGGCACTGATATTTTATGTCGTAGCGCATCTTGTCGCTGCGCTCTATGCATACGACCGAGCCGTTCGTGCGGTCGACGGCCGCGTTGACGAGCTCTATCATCTGCTTCGTTTTTCCTGTTCCCTTGAGTCCGATAATGAGTTTTACCATGATGTGTCCTTTCCTTGCCGCCGTGCGGCGGTGTGGATTATTTTACGATTATATTGTATCACAAAGGCGGGTGTGATTTCAATATAAAAATGCAATTTAGATGTGAAATTTTTGTGAATCTTAGAGCTTAGCGATCCTCTCGGCGAGCTCAGCGCTTCTCTGCTCACTGCCCTTCTTGCCGAGCAGCGCGAACATGTTCTTCTTGTAGCTCTCGACTCCCGGCTGGTCGAACGGGTTCACGCCGAGCATATATCCCGATACCGCGCACGCGAGCTCAAAGAAGTATATGAGTCTGCCCGTCTCAAGCTCGCTTCTGTCGGGCGTTTCGATAACAATGTTCGGCACGCCGCCGTCGACGTGCGCGAGCAGCGTTCCGAGCATCGCCTTGTGGTTGATCTCGTCGAGCTCCTTGCCTGCGATGTAGTTAAGACCGTCGGTGTCCTCGGGGTCATGCGGTATCGTGACATGGTCCTTCGGCGACTGAATGTCGATGACCGTTTCGAACATCGTGCGGCTGCCGTCCTGTATGAACTGACCGAGCGAGTGAAGATCGGTCGAGAACACGACGGACGCGGGATAAATTCCCTTCCCGTCCTTGCCCTCGCTCTCGCCGTAGAGCTGTTTCCACCACTCGGAGAGCATCTGCGCTGCGGGCTCATACGAAACGAGTATTTCCGTCGACTTGCCGCGCTTATAAAGAATGTTGCGAAGCACCGCGTATTCAAGCGCCGCGTTGCCTGCGAACGGTGCGTTCAGATATTCCTCGCGCGCCTCTGCTGCGCTTGCATAAAGGAACGAGATTTTGTTAAACAGCCTA